>JACNGK010000056.1:0-8881 GCA_014384145.1 Nitrososphaerota archaeon | reverse complement strand
TTCCCTCATTGATTACATCATCTGTTGCAGCAAACACTGCATTTCTTATCTCAGGCTCACCTAGATATTCAGCCATCCACGCCCCTGATAAGACTGATGCAGTTGGGTTTACCTTGTCCATTCCTTTGTATTTTGGAGCACTGCCATGTGCTGGTTCAAACATTGCATAATTGTCTCCCATGTTTGCAGAGTACACATTTCCAATGGAACCAATACTGCCTGATGCACATTCTGAAATAATATCCATAAACAAGTTTGTGCTAATTAAAACAGAATTGTTGAATCTCTCTGGATTTTTAACCAGTTGCTGTGTCATATTATCAATGTAATACTCTTCGATCTCGATTTTGGGATTCTCTCTTGCAGCGCGTTCTACTTCTCCCCAGAAAATTCCATCAGTTCTCTTTAGGATATTTCTTTTTGTAATTGCTGTAACTTTGGATAAATTGTTCTTTTTAGCCCAATCAAAAGCAGCATCAACAATTCTTTTGCAACCTTTTCTTGTAGTTTTTCTAATTGCAATTGCAGAGTCATCAGATAGATTAAATTCAATTCCTGCATAGAGTCCCTCAGTTGCTTCTCTAAAGCATATAAAGTCTAATTTTTTATCTGGTGATAATCTATCGTATGTCTTGATTGGTCTTACATTTGCATACAGCTCAAATTTTTGTCTGGTCGAAACTGCAACACTTCTTGGTGCATCTGGAGAAGGGATAGTAGTTGTCGGTCCTTTATAACAGGCATCGCTTTCATCCATAATTTTTTGAGTTTCCTCAGGAATGTATGTCTGACCACCATGTTTTTCCCACTGTTCAGAACCTGCTTCACATAAAACTAGTTCAATTTGCGTATTGCATTCCTTTAAGACATGAAGCATTGCATTGACAAGCTCAGGTCCTGTTCCATCACCCTTGATTACTGCTGCCTTCTTTGTCATGCGATAGTTCTAATTTTTAATTATTTATTCCTACCTTGAAATTTCTTAATTTGTTGAAATTGTATAACATGCATACATTTTACATATTACAAGATTCTTTTTGGGATATGGGTCAGCTAAACTCGTGCAGAGTTTGTGGAAGGATATTTGATTCAGAAGCAGAATTAAAAAAACATGAACATTTCTGTGCTTTCACAAGGAGGAAACAATATGAAAAGTCAAAAAAAATCTAGAACAATGATTAATTGTCAATATAAACAAGTAAACTAAATGGAAATTGTTCAATTATCAGATATTCACGTCGGTTCACAATTCCGTGAAGAAACATTTCAAAAAGTAATTGATGAAATTAATTCACTAAAACCGGAAGCTGTAGTGATCACTGGGGATCTTACTAATGAAGGATTAATCGACCAATATGAAAAATGCAAAAAACTGATTTCTCAAATTGATGTTGATAAAATAATCGCAATTAGTGGAAACCATGATTATAGAAATACTGGCTACTTGCTGTTTAAGAAATATTTTCCATTTAGGACTGAGAATGAATTGGGAGACGATACAATACTTGTAACGCTTGGATCAGCTAGGCCAGATCGTGATGAGGGGGAGGTTGGTCACCATCAAAACTTATGGCTTGAGCGAACTTTAAAAAAACATGAAGATAAATTAAAGATAGTTGCAATGCATCATCATTTGATCAGTATTCCTGATACTGGTTCTGATAGATTGACTGTAATTGATGCGGGTGATATACTACGAACTATCTTAGACTCTAACGTAAACTTGGTTCTGTGTGGTCATAAACACAGACCATGGATTTGGGATTTCAATACATTGTCTATTGCAAATGCTGGCACTGTTTCATCTGAAAGAGTTAGAGGCTTCTTTGAAAACTCGTATAATATAATAAATATTCAAAATGGAACTTTCCGTGTTGACCTAAAAATTCCTGGCGGCAAAAGGACACAATTACGAGATATTGTAAAAAACTATACACAGTTAACAGATTAAATTTGATTTACTAAAATTCTACAATTAAATTTTTAGTGTGAAATAATTGAGTGTTTCTATAATTATTAACGTGAACACGTTATACTAATTAACTGAATTCATTAAGCAACAAACATGCGGGGATCGCCTAGCCTGGTAGGGCGTGGGATTGCTAATTCCATGTTCGCAAGGACACGGGGGTTCGAATCCCCCTCCCCGCGCTTTTTTAATTAAATTTAAAAGTGCGTTGATACACGTCTTCGTTATTGGGACGAAGAAAAACGCAAAAAATTATCAAAGCTGGTCCAAAAAATGCAACTACTGGCATGTGTCCAGAATGTAAGACTATAGGCAGAATATTTATCATCGGTCAGGTTGGTCAAGAGCGAGCAAAGTGTCCTGCCTGTAACAAATTGTTTGATCTATAGTTGTCTGTACAAATCTACCCATAACTTTTTTAATGCCTTTTCATTTTTTTAAAGCAGCATGTCATCAGAAGAATCTGAAACCATTTATGATAGAATTGCTAAGCTTGAGGATGAGGTTGCAGCATTGAGAAGTGAAATAGATTTTCTAAAACGCGCATTACGTAATGAATTAGCACGTCATGAAGTGAAAATGGCAAAGAAAGGTACAGAAGTATCTTCACTTATAGATTAGACTTTTCTCTGACACTTTTAATTAATTCTAGAATAAAATCTGCATCGTCCGCTTCTGGTTCTAGCTCCAGATATTTATTGAGTAAAGGTAATGCCTTATCATAACGCAAAAGCCGTTCTTCTAAAATACCCTTATCTCTAATTTCCTCAGGAGATTCTGGTTGCATTCCTAAAATCATATCTGTGCATTTCATAGCATTATCATATGCATACGATTGGGTGTATGCATTTTTCAGATTTCTTAATAATCTGGTCAAAAGTTGTTCCGTTGTAGCTTCGTTTAGATATTCTGGAACAAATTCAACACCCTCTCCAAAATTTCTATCCAGAATTTCCTCTAAATCTTCAATTGTAAGCAACTTTCCACGATAAAATGGATCCAAGTTAATCTCCTCTTTGTATTTTACAATTACATGTCCAGGGAATCCAACAATCTGAAGATCAAGTCCTATATTCTTGGCAACTTCTGAGTATATTATAGAGAGAGTAATTGGTATACCAGTTTTTTTGTCAAGTACTATGTTAAGAAAACTATTTCCCGGATCGTAATAATCTTCTTCGGCTCCATGAAAACCAAGTTCGTCAAAGAAGTACTCATTAAGCATGGATATAAGATATGTTGAGTTTTTAATTTCGCCTATTTTTATTTTCAGGGAATTACCCATGTCATTTATTTTTTCGATGTATTTTGATATATTCAGTTCAGGATATTCCAGAATTTGTGCCATCTTTAGACATTTTTCAATCAAATTATAATTTGGATTTTTAGAAAAAGATATCCATTCGGCAATAAATGGATCAAATTTTTCTGCGTCCAATAGATTCCATATTATTTGATTCTATTTAGATATAGTTGTGGATCTTTTAACTCTCTTGTGTTGGGAGGATTTGCGATTAGTTTCACAAATGTATCTTTACCATACACGTCAAATACATGTTGGGTAAATTCTTTACCTGTGCTCTTTTTTACACTGTAGTCAGAATAATTAGTACCTACAAATGTACTAAGATAATTTTGAAAATCAATATCATCTTTCAGTATTTGTTGCACCACAAATTCTGCCATTCCCTCCATGGTAGTAAATACAGCATGCTGAGCCTGAATAGGTTCTAGCCATTTTTTGTAGATTTCCTCTAACGATGGAACAAGATCTGAAATCTTGGGGTCAATTTCAACATGAGTGTATGTCATAACATCTGGTCCCATAACATTGGTGATAAAATTGTCAGGATTCAGCATGAAAAATAAGTTTGCTTTCTTGGCAATTTGGAATTCTTCAGGTACAAGTTGTAACTGTAGGTATTCAGTTAGTTGAGTGACAGTTTTATCATCTAACGCTAAGATGGTTTTTGCCAGTTCCTCGTTTATTGTATTAACCTGCATTACAGCTTGAATGTTCAATCTGTGAAGATTATCTTGTACGGAATGAACAATCTCCTCCAAAATTGTCATTTTCATAGCTCCAAAATAACCAGATTTTACCGATTCTGCATTAGATTCGTATGGTAAACCTTGCTTGTATAGAATTATTCTTGGGTAATCATCCAAGATAAACCTGTTAAGGTATATCTTTGAATCAAGATAGTCACCGTAGGTAGTCGATATTTTTGAGATGTATGATTTCACATAAGTAGAATAAACCAAGAATTTTGTTGTATCCTCCTTGATTAATTCAGAAATTGTTTTTAGATCATTTTTTGCAACAGCATCAAATAGTTTATCAACATATATCCGTCCATTCTCTGTGAATACTTTTTTTCCTTTTAGCCGCTTAAATTCATCGAGTTTCAGATACTCAATAGACAGATCCTTGGAAACTTCCAAACCCATGTATTCATTTACACTTTGAGCTAAATCCACAAACAAGTTTTTTGAAACACTTTCAATATTATCAAATTCTACAGTAAAGCTTCTATCCTCTTTGATCTTTTTTGCAAGTTCTACTATTACTTTTTCCTCATCAATTTCAACAGAAAGTTGTCCCATCAATGCCTCAGCAAATTCATCAAACTCTGACATGTGCACTCGATCGATAAAAAACTCAATTTAACATTATCTGTAGTGCCGGGGGTGGGTTTCGAACCCACGACCTCCAGATTATGAGTATTGCCCTTCTTTGGAGAGGCTGGCACTCTAGGCCAGGCTGAGCTACCCCGGCATAAGTACGCGTGAATCTCTTATGCAATTAAATGATTTGCTCAAAATTATATTCTTCAATGTTATACGAAAATTAATGAGTTTTGATGTCAAAGATAAGCGCATACAGAAGAAGATTGATTGGATTGCAAGCCAGATTAGGGAGACAAAATTTGAACTTCACCGGCAACACAAAGAACTTGAGGACGCTCTCAAGGAGCAAGAAGAATTACGAAAGCAAAAAGGGAAAACAAAAAAAAGTTAGTATTCTTTTGAAATCTGGCTCCATTTTGCGTTGGTATTTTTTACCCAAAGAAATTTTTTCTGCAGTGCTGACGTGTACAGCTTTTCCCATTCTGCACCAACTTCATCAGTCCATGTTTTGAAAATTCTTGGATCAATATAATTTCGAAGAGATGTTCCAAGATTATAGTCTCTTGTTTTTTCTGTGAGATTTATCTGAAGTTCTAGCTTTTCAATTCGTTCAACATGCTTTGCCTTTCTCTTTCTTATCACATTCTTTATTTTTTTGATCCGTTCTTTTTGTTGCTCTTTCTGTTTTTCAGTTTTTGTAATCTTAGATTCCGCTTTTTTCAGTAAATCTTCAGACTTTTCCCATGGTTTCGCTTTTTCCACATTTTTTAGCGTATCCTTTTTCTTTTGCAATGATGCTTCAAAGTTCTTTGGAATCGTTCTTTTATGATTGCACATAATGGCAGCATCTAGATTTGCTGATTTTGCATGGAACAATTTTTTCATATCAGATTCAGATTTAATATTATCATGGTCTCGAAGATTTTTTGAAACAACACTTGAGGCTAGATATGTTCTAAAGACTTTGGCAGAAAGTCCCTTGACTATAGTTGAATAATAAGCATTAACATGTCTAGATGAAATGCCGTCAAAAATCTCTTCATTCTCTTTTTTGTTTGAGATAAACTCTTTCAGATTGTCGTGAAACTGTTTATCATGCCCCTCTGCATGAATTGTTTCTGTCCATCTCACACCATCTTTACCAAGAAAATCAAACTCAATTGTGTTTTCAGTCAGTTTGATATGCTCCTTTCGTAATGTTGTAGCACCTACAGTGTCAGCTTCATCTGGATCTTTTTCATCGCCAACCCTCATTGCAGTACGATAAATCAAATAACATGCAGTAGCTATTCTTTTATTTTTTTGTTCTTTGTTCTGCATGTCCTTGATAATTTGTGTCTTAACGTTTTCAATTTCTCTTGACAAGTTTTTTGCCTTGTCATACTTTGCTTGATCTCTCTCTTGCTTGATTCCAGCAGTATCAGCCAGCCAAACATATTTTCGCTTTTGAGTTAGAATATCCATCCAACTTGCTATCCACATAGAATCTCTGTCATGGACAATCTTACCCCATTTTCCTTCAGGAACTTTTGCTTCTTTACCTAGATTTAGTGTTACATCTTTAGATGTCACGCGTGGTTTGTATCTGCCTCGCATTGGATGTTCACCCCTGCCCATAAAAATTCCTGGTGGCTCAGCCATGTAATTTCCAATTTCTACTTCTTTTCCATCGATAACCCCTCTCCCATATTCTGCCTTCATCTCTTCACGAATTTCCTTGCGGGTTAACGCGAGAGCCTTCTTTTCTTCCTTTGTCATCAACTCTTTCTCTTCTTTTTCTTTGTCTGCTAGTTTGTATGCTTCAGAAAAATCAATGTCACTATATTCTAAGTTACTAAATTTTCCGTTAAACGTTTGAGCAAAATCTGATACAAAATTTTTCTGAAAGATTGGATCTTCTACATATTTTTCTGTCATACCAGGTTTTGGTGCATCCTTCTTTTTTGCCCACTGATACACCATCTCTTCTTGGACTAGGTTAAGTACTACATTTTCGCCCTTGATCTTTATCTTAATTTCCTTGGACTCAAAGTCTGGAGGAAAAAGTATTCCGTTATGTTGTAATGTTTTCCATTTCATATATTTCACTAATGCAATACGACTTTGATAAAAATTGATTAAAACTGTATATCAATCTAACCACAAAAATGTCTTCAAAAACAAGTCAAGATAATAACTATTAAAGAATTATTCTCCGTATAGTTCCTTTTTTAAATAATTCTCAAATTCAATATCTGTTTTACTCTTCTTTGCCTCCAAGAACATTGATGCATCGTTTCCAACAATGTATCTTGGCAGTGGTTTCTCATCTTTGATAGCTTTAACGATAGTGTCAGCAACTTCCTTTGGATGTGTTCCCATTTCTGCCATCATCTTGACACCCGAGACTACCTTAACAGTAATGTCTCTGTATACAGTATCTGACTCTGCCTTCTTAGCCATCCTCAGATTTTTCATAAAGTTTGTTTTGATGACACCGGGTTCAATTATTACAACATTAACACCAAATGGTGCCAGTTCAAATCTCAAAGATTCACTTAGTCCTTCTAAAGCAAACTTGGAGCTAATGTATGCAGGCGATGCTGGAAATCCAATACGGCCTACAACTGAACTAATATTTACTATTGTCCCAGAACCCTGCTTTCTCATTGTTGGTCCAACTTCCTGAATCAGTCTTATTATTGAAAAGAAGTTTGTATCAAACTGTGCCTTAAATTCATCAATAGATACATCTTCGACACATCCCCATAGACCCCATCCCGCATTATTTACAAGAACATCAATTCTTTGTTTTTGATCAAGAATTTTTTGTATAGCAGTTTTAACTGAGTTCTCATCATCAACATCTAATTCTAAGACATCAATTTTCAAATTATCTTTTTTTCCTAATTCTTTAATTTTGTCACTTTTTGTTGTGTCTCTCATTGTGGCATATGTGTAATATCCTTCTCTTGCTAGTGCTAATGCAGTCTCAAATCCTATTCCACTGGATGTCCCAGTTACAACTGCAACCTTTTCCATGCAGATTTCTTATCATTACTATCTAATAGTTTTATGATTCAATTGTATGATGATCCTCCGAAGAGTGGGGCAGTTACATAACCCTTACATGCTAGGACAAAAAGTCCGAAACTAATATTTACAGTTGAAATAAGTCAACAATATGGCAAATTATACAGCTCAAGTAGCCACAATTCATCGACAATTTAATACTGCACTCAAGAGGGCCAAAACAAGACAGGCAGTTTTAAACGCCTATTGGAAACACAAGGCTCAACACGAAAAACTTCTGAAACAACATCTTAAAGAAGAAATGGCTGACGTTAACCGAAAAAAGAACAAGATAGAATATAGATAAACAGTTATCTATATTTTGAATTTTTTTGATTAATTAATTATTATGTAACATGTATGTACTTACATAATTGAAAAAACTAAGTGTTAACAAAATCTACAATAAAGATTGTATTATTGGAATGAAGGCAATTCCTGATGAAAAAATAGATTTAGTTGTTACTGATCCACCTTTCGCCATTAATTTCAAGGCTAAAAAAGCAAACTACAACAGAACAGCTTCAAGAGTTTTGTCAGGTTACAATGAGATCAAAGTTGAAGACTACTATGATTTTACAAATGCTTGGATGCAGGAAGTATATCGAATTTTAAAAAAATCTGGAAGTATGTATGTATTTTCTGGTTGGAATAATCTCAAAGACATCCTAACTGCATTAGATAATAATGGATTTACTACAATTAATCATATAATCTGGAAATATCAATTTGGTGTAGTCACTTCAAAAAAGTTTGTTACTTCTCATTATCACTGTCTTTTTGTGTGTAAGGACAATAAAAAACGAAAATTTTTTCCCTTCTCAAGATTTAAAAAAAATGCCAAAACATCTAGCGGGCAAAGCCTTCATTACAAAGATAAGGAAGATGTTTGGATTATAAATCGGGAATACTGGACTGGTGATGATAAAACACCCACAAAACTTCCCGCTGAAATAATTAAAAAAATGCTCAAGTATTCTAGTGAAAAAACAGATTTGGTATTCGATCCTTTTCTTGGTTCTGGTCAGGTTGCGGTAATAAGTAAGATGTTAGGAAGACAATATTTGGGATTTGAAATAGTAAAACAATATTACGATTTTGCAAATAAACGCCTCAAAAAAAATATTTATAGATTAAAAAAAGAAACAGACACTTGATTATTTTTTAGTCTGTGTTTCGTTTTCTGGCTGTCCAATTTTATTTTTTATGATTCCTCTCAGTTCTTCATCG
>JACNGK010000089.1:0-9522 GCA_014384145.1 Nitrososphaerota archaeon | reverse complement strand
GCTTTTTCATAATTTTCATAGACCTGAAGATGTTTTTAATGTAACGAACACTGGTGTCTAGCTCGATAAAGCAAGTTACTAGGCGGGAAGTAATTATTTGAGTATTCTGAATATATATAAAAAATATATTTATTTTGATTTATTCTCTTTACGTCTTTTCTGTTTAGACGTTCCACCAGCATTATGTCCATGGGGTTTTTTCTTAGTCATTTTATTATCTCGAAAGCATTTTTGTAGGCATCTGGTTTATTTTTGAGATCTTCTTTTATGTGAGATTCTGAAAAGCCATGTACTTTTCTAATATGCTGTGGAATATCATCACAAGGTTTTTTACAAGTTTTACACATGTATTTCATATCTAGTACGAAATATCACATTATACATACCCTTCTTATTGCTTAGTCGTGTTCATTGCGCCGCACTGGTTTTTATCTAGTTTATTTTTAGGGTGATTATGGCAAAAAGGCTTGGAATCATAGGAGGAGGTCAGCTTGGCATGATGATAACGGAGGCTGCCAAAAATCTAAGTGAGTATATATCAGAAATCATAGTGCTTGATCCAACAGAGAATTGTCCAGCTGCTCAGGCTGGAGCAAAACAAATTGTTGGTGACTTTAAGGACGAACTTGCAATTCTAAAACTTGCAGAACAATCTGACATCATTACATACGAGATAGAATCTGGTAATACAGATGTGCTAAGTAAACTAAAAGCGAAGATTGAACCATCACCATCCACACTAGGCATAATCCAAGACAAATTTTCACAAAAAACATTCCTTTCAGAGAATGAACTTCCTGTTTCACAATTTTATGAGATTACATCATTGGGCGACTTACATGAAAAAATTAAGGAACTTGGGCTTCCTGTTTTACTAAAGTTAAGGAGAGATGCATATGATGGAAGGGGAAATTTCAAGATCATTTCCTTGGATGAGATTGAAAAGGCATACCATCACTTTGACGGGAAAAGCCTGATGGTTGAAAAATTTGTCAATTTTAAGAGGGAAGTATCTGTCATTGCAGCCAGAAACACAAAAGGCGATATTGTCACATATCCTCTGGTGGAAAATATTCATGAAAATAATATTCTGAAAATGACAATTGCACCTGCGCGCGTATCTGACGATGTGATTAAAGATGCGGGCGAAATTGCTAGAAAGACGATGGAGGTCCTGAAAGGTGCTGGTGTTTTTGGAGTCGAGATGTTTATTGATCAAGATGATAAGATTATCATCAATGAAATAGCTCCGCGGGTGCATAACTCTGGTCATCATACATTACAGTCATGTAAGACATCACAGTTTGAACAACATATTCGTGCAATACTTGGGTTGGAGCTTGGAAGCACTAACCTGATTCACAAAACTGTCATGTGCAATATCTTGGGTCCAGATGGGTTTGAAGGTAAGTACAAATCAGTTCAACTAGAAAAGGACGGTGTGTATCTGAAGATGTATGGAAAAGATGTCTCAAAACCGCAACGCAAGATTGGTCACTTTAACGTTGTAGACCTGAGTGACTCCAAGGATATGTCAGAGTTGTTGAAAACGGCTAACGAGATAAAAAATTCAATTTTAATTAACCCACTAGATTAGTTTATTAATTCTGAAACTTCCAGCTAATCATGGCAAAAGCAGCAGCATTAGTAATCACTGGTATTTCAATTGCGTTACTAATCATTTATGGTGCAGATGCAGCTGTCGGAATGGACGATCCTGACAAGCAAGGCTTTCTAGACATGGATCACATGACAAGAGGACTTGGTCTTGGCGGTCCAGCAATGGTTTTGCCATTAATCGCATATTTTATTTCACGAAATGATTCATCCAAGGGGCTTGGTGGAATGATACTAGTTGCAGGCATTCTGATCATAATTGGTGCTGTAACAGTGATTGGCATGGCTGATCCTTCTGAATCAGAAGAAACAGCCAGAAATCCATTCATGGAGACTGTTCCGTTACTAGTAGTTGGTGGAATCCAAATGGGTCTTGGTGTACTAAAGATAAAGAAATCATAGGCATGCCAGTTTGTACAAAATGCAAAAATAAAGTTCCTAAAGTGTATAATTGTGAGCATACTGATGATCAGGATTATTGTTCAGACTGTTATACGGAACTACATTACTACCTGACTGAATAAAATAGTAATAGCCTTTTAATGCAGTTTACAGTTTACTTTTTTTATGAAAGCCATGATACTATCAGGTGGACGTGGTAAGAGACTACGACCAGTAACAGATACTATCCCAAAACCATTGATCAAAATCAATGGGAAGCCATTAATTGAATGGAAAATTAATTATCTAAAAAAATTTGGGATTAGAGATATTATTATCTGCAGTGGCTATAAGGGGAAAAAGATTGAGAACTACATTAAGAAAAAAAAGAATTTTGGCTGTAACATAGAATATTCAGTTGAAACATCACCACTTGGCACTGGAGGGGCAATTAAAAAAGCGATGAAGAATATTGTTGGCGATTCATTTATTGTGTTGAATGGTGATATAATTACAAACATTAATTTGAAAAAAATGATGGTTAAAACAAACAGTATCGCTGCTATTGAATTGAGAACAAACTATGGAACAATGAAAATTAAAAATAATAAAATTCTCCAATTCAACGAAAAAACTGATGTTAAAGATACATGGATGAATGGAGGAATTTATCATCTAAATACGGATATTGCTAAAATTTTACCTGTAAAAGGTAGTATAGAAGGCATAGTTTTCCCAAAATTAGCCAAAAAAAATTCATTGAACACAGTAAAATTCAAGAATGTGTTGTGGCGTTCTATCGATTCTCATAAGGATGTTGAAACATGCTCAAAGGAAATGGTTCAAAAAAAATATATGAAATTTATTTCAAAAAGATGAATCAAAATGCGTTTATCATATAGTTTAGGTTCATTGTTAACAGTTGAACAAGTTTTAGCGTGTTCAAGAAAATTAAATGAGTTAAAGCCTGACACAGTATGGATTCCAGAAACATGGGGGATGGAGAATTTTTCAATGCTAAGTATGGCAAGTAAGGAAAATAGTTTCTCAAAAATTGGTTCGTCTATAGTCAATATCTATTCTCGAAGTCCTAGCTTGATTGCGATGGGAGCAGCAACTGTTGATACAATTTCAAACAAACGTCTAGTTTTAGGACTAGGAACAAGCACTCAACCGCTGGTTGAAGATTTTCACGGTGATAAATTTGAGAGGCCGCTTAAACGAATGAAAGAATATGTGGAGATTATACGGTTAATTCTTAGTGGTAAAACGGTAAATTATTCTGGAGAAATTTTTTCACTGAAAAATTTTTCGTTACTTATCAAACCTCCCAGAGATAGAATTCCAATTTATCTTGCAGCAGTTAACCAAAAAATGGTAGAACTTACATGGAAAATTGCAGACGGTGTGATTTTTTATCTCAGACCAAAAAGTGAGATTAAGACAACTCTCGCAAAGATGCAAAATCAAAAAAAGATTGATTCATCACTCCAAATAATCACATGTGTAAATGATGACTCAGAAAAAGCCATATTTCGCGCCAAAAAGACGTTGGCATTTTATGTTTCTGTTGGGAAGATTTACCGAGAATTTTTGGCATCGAACGGATTTGAGAATGAAACAAAAAATATCTTTGAAGAATATGAAAAAAACGGATTACAAAGTAATCATGAATTGGTGTCTGAGTCAATGGTAAACGAACTATGTATTGCTGGAACTCCTGATGAATGTAAAACTCAACTAAGGCAATTCCGCGAAACTGGAATAGATTTACCAATTATACAGTTTAATCCAACAGATAACGTGGAAGATTCATTTAATTTGGTTACTACAACATTTTCGGAGGAATCTGATTGAAAAAAGTTGCAGTAGTTGGATATGGGAATACAAAATTCACAAAGGATGAATTGCCAATTGAATCACTATTGCTAGAATCAACAAAACAAGTATTTGATACCACAAAAAATTTGTCACAAGATCTTATCGATGGCGTTATAGTTTCAACTAATGATAATTCTAAATATCTTGGTGCTATCTTATCTGAACTTTCTGGCATTAAACCAAAAATTTCTCACACAGTTGAACATTTGTGTAGTTCTGGTTCTAGCGCAGTAATTTCTGGGTTTTCATATATTGCATCTGGATTGGCAGATACTGTTTTAGTTACTGGTGCAGATAAAATTGGTAACCCGGGACAAATTTTAGAGTGGGACAAATCAAGGGGTGAATACGATCATCCAATTTACTGGGCATCCATGTTTACAAAAGCACACAAGAGAGAATTTAGTACAACAGATGAAGAACTAGCGATAGTATCTGCTAAAAACCACAAGCAAGCAATGGATAATCCAAATGCATATTCACACAAACCATATACAATTTCTGAGATTATGAATTCAAAGAACATAACTGAGGATTTGCGAATTTTAGATTGTTCTTATTCGTGTTCAGGTAGTTCATCCATTATTTTAACATCTGAGGAAAACGCAAAAAGATTCACTGATGAGCCAATTTGGATATCTGGTATAGGACAAAAAACAAATTCTGCAAGTTTCACAAAAAATGAGTTAACAACATTATCTAGCACAGTTACAGCAGCCAATAATGCATACAAAATGGCTAAAATAACACCACAGGAAATTGATACAGCTGAAATACATGACGCATTTTCGGTTTGTGAGTTAATGGCTGTGGAAGATCTTAGTTTAACAGAAAAAAATACCGGTGCAACGTATGTTAGAAATTTATTCAACACAGAAGACAGAAAAATAAATCCAAGGGGAGGATTAATCGGCGCTGGACATCCTTTAGGTGCAACAGGTATTGCTCAGATTGTAGAAATTACACAGCAGTTACAAAATAAGGCAAAAAATAGACAGGTTTCAAATGCTAAAAGAGGGTTGACACACAACATGTCAGCAGCAGCTACATCTAGCACTGTATTGGTTTTGGAATCATGAATAAATTTGAGACTGAATTAAAAGCAGGAAATTTTGTTACTAGTGAATGCTCATATTGTAAAAAAATCGTATGGCCTCCAAGTGATTATTGTGATTATTGCTTTAAAGAGGTCAATTGGCGAAAAGTTTCTGAAAATGGGACAATTGTTGAATTATCAAGAAAAGAAAATGATGTTTTCTGTATTACAGAATTTGAGAATAAAATACGTGTTATGGGAAAATTGGATGCTGAAATTCATATGGCAAAACCTGGTCAAACTGTTAAACTGACTAAATGTTTGTTTAATGATAAGAATGGTTTTTTCTTTAGTTTAGAAAACAAGCAATAATTACAAAATTATTTATGCTTTCCACGACTTTTTTCATGAACATCTCTGATATGTAATGCTAGTTTATCTGGCTGATCACCAAATTCTTTTCCACAATATGTGCAGTAAAATCCATCTTTCCAATGCATTCTCATTATATTGATTCAACATGAATTAATCATTTGTTATTCGTAATTTCAGTTAACATAATAGTTGATAATATAATTACCAAGTATTCTATATCATCAAAATTTAGGAAAATTATGACAATCATCAGATTAAACCAGATTGGTCAAAATGAATACGAAAGAATAAAGGCAATCAATAAAAAAACTGCACGGACCAGAAGACAACGTGGATATAACTGGGAGGATACACTTGTAAAAAGATTCAATGCCACCAAATCTTGGAAGGCGTTTAGACTTGGCTCACCTAGTGTTGCTTTGCCAGATGTTTTAACAGTAAATAATGTAAAAAGCACAATTTTTACAATTGAAGCAAAATCTGGAACTGGAACAACCTTACATGTTCCATTTGATCAAATAGAAAGATGCCTAAACTGGATTAATAACTTTCAAGTTTATCAAAAACGAGAGGTGATTTTAGCCTTTAAATTCCTTTCAAAAAAAAGGATTGGTACTGCTAAATATGAAAAACGGAAGTTACATGAATTTTACAAAGTTTGGGATAAAAAAAAGACGCCTATAGACTGTGTATGCACTTATGATGGAAAAACATATGCACTAAAAAATGGTAAGCAAAAAAAACTAGTGCTTAAAGATTTTGTAATGCCATTCAAGTCAAAATACCAATTATTTTATACCTGAATAAAATTTCCAATCATTTTTTAGTAATAAATTTCTGAATATAATATGGATTTTAAACGATATTTTGGAAAAATAAAAAATAAAAATGAAAAACCTAAGCAGAAACCTGAAACCGTTGATGAAACAGAAAATAATATTGCTCAAGAGAAGGAATCTGAAATAACTAAACAAGTAGATGTTATGGCAAAAAAAACTCTAAATTTCGTTGATGACAAGAAAGATCCGCATGAATACATTAGAAGATATTTAATGGAATCAAAATACAAAGATTGGTTCAACCGTAATTATCCCAACCACACAATATATGATGCAGTTGGATTATCTATATCAGATTATCTAAGCATGAAAAGAGAGTTATTTCCAGAATCAGAGACCATTAATGAAGAAGAATTAAACAGGAAGGAAAAACCTGTTAACACAAATTTTAAACCAACAACTACACATGAAACTAAAACTAGCTTTGATGAATTTATTGATGAACGAATATTGTCAAGTCATAACGCATTTGGTGATAAAGAAATGAAGATTAAGATACTTGAAGTATCGGACGAAATTGCACCGTTGGTAACAAAATTTGGTGACCGAGTTAAAATAAACAAAATTATTGTTACAATCAAACATTTACAAACTCAACAAATCGAAGAGGGAGAATTTGATATAGAATCTATTGAGAAAGAGTTAGTTGAAAAAAGACATTACACTTCTACTAATCGTTGGGTTCCTACAAGAGATATCAAAAATGGTTATGTAACAAATTCTAGACATACATCATTAATTAGTGATGCAGCGGCATTAGATTATATAACATTTTGAAATAATTATTAATGTGATTTTGTATTAATTCATTACAAGAAAAGTATAAGAAGGCATAAGAAAAAATCTTAGCAATGATAACAAAAGAAATTGAGATTGATGGAGAACAGTTTCGACTTGTACTTACTGATCAGATTATAAATCAAGTAAATAATCTAAAGTCACTTTATAACGCTACATATGATGATCCTGAAAGTTTTGAACAAGTCAGTGCAGAAATTTCATCAATTATACAGGAAATTTCTAATGCAGTTGAACCAAAACCAACTGATAGTCATTTAGATAATTTAATCCAACAAGTAATCAAAATCGTTGATGATAAAAAGGAACAAACAGATAAACAATCAAATGAAAAACCAGTTACAAAAAAGAGTGTAAAAAAGAATAAAAAAACAAAATCAAAAAAATAGTTATCTTATTTTTAATCAGTCACGTTTAACATTATGTAGAACTAACAAAAATACGTTTTAGTTATATCTGACAATGTTGTGGTGTTAGTATGGGTACACATTGCGATTGCGGGATTTGTGGACATTTTGATGAAAAAGAATGTATCGAAAAAAACTGTAAGTGTTGCAGTAATTTCCATATAAGATCTGGTTCAAATGCAAATGAAAAATAATATAACAAAAAAACTATAATTTGTTTAATATTGCTTGAAGTTTTTCAATCAGTTTTCTATCATTCAGTGAATCGATAATCAAAAATCTCAAATTTTTTAATCTATTAGGATCATTAAAATAAACTGGTGCTAAATTTTCAATTTCTCTTGTGAAATCATACGTATCAATATAATATGTTGATAATTTGTATAAGGCAACTAAATGATCAGATTGATATTTTTTTTCTCCTAATTTACTAGATATAACTTGCAAAAGTCCTCTGATTTTGGATAATTCTTTTTTAATCACATCAAGATCATCTGGGCCATCATTTAATTCAGCTAAAATTTTGTATGAGGCTAAAATTTGCCCTAAAATTCCTTTTAAATATTCATCAATATCTGCCAAAGCAATTGATAATTTGCATAGCCATTCAAAAAGTTTAGGAATATTCAATCAAATTAACAATAGAATTTTGCTGAATTTCTTATCTTTAAATTGCCAGCAACCACATGTATGACGTTGCAAGGCAAATCATGTTTAAAATGCATTAGTCACAAATGTGGAAAGGAGTATCCTATTCCAGTTTTTGAATTTAATTGTACATGTGGAAATCTTTTGGATGTTAAATATAATGACACTCCATCGCAAAATCTCAAAGAAGTGTTTTATCAAAGAAGAAATCCACAGGGAAGTATATTTAATGAAAGTGGTGTATGGCGATTTCGTGAACTATTAAATTTTTGTGAGATAGATACAGAAGATCTAACTCAGTGTTCACAACATTTGGTTTCACTTGATGGTGTTGAGGGAAGACAATCAAAACCATATCATATGTCAAAAGTTGCAAAATTTGTGGGAATTGAAAATGAAAAATTAATGTTACAACCAGAAGGCTACAATCCAAGTGGTTCATTTAAAGACAATGGTATGTCTGCTGCTGTTACACACGCAAAATTAGTTGGAGCAAAAAAAATCATTTGTGCATCAACTGGTAATACTTCAGCTTCAGCAGGTATGTTTGCTGCAAATGAAAATATGGAATGTGATGTTTATATTCCAGAAGGCGAAATCGCTCCAGGTAAACTTAGCCAAGCATATCAATTTGGTACACAAATGATACATGTTAACGGAAATTTTGATGATGCATTCACTAAATCATTAACAGCTGCTAAAGAATCTGGTAGTTATACAGTAAATTCAATTAATCCATTTAGAATTGAGGGTCAAAAAACTATTCCATATCGTGTATTAGAATTCTTGGAATGGAAAACTCCTGATTGGATAGTTTATCCAGGTGGTGCGCTTGGTAATACATCAAGCTGTGGAAAATGTTTAATGGAATTATATGAATGGGGTTGGATTAAAAAAATTCCACGAATAGCTGTTATTAATGCTGAGGGTGCTAATACTTTGGATGTTTTATACAATGGAAAATTTGATGATACAGAATTACGATGGAATAATGGAAGCCCTGATACTGAATTAATTGAACGATACTACACTAAAATGAATGATGATGGAATACGACCAAAAACAAAGGCTACAGCTATACAGATTGGTAAACCATCTAACTTACTGAAGGGAATACGTGCGTTAGAATACACAGATGGAATTGTCATTAGCGTAACTGATAAAGAAATGTTGGATGGAATGTCAGTAGTAGGATTAAATGGTTTTGACTGTGAAATGGCTTCAGGTGCAGTTCCAGCTGGTATAAAGAAACTTCTTCACGAAAATATAATGAAGAAAGACGATGAAATTGTTGGTATTTTAACTGGAAGACAAAAAGAACCATTATTGCCAATAAACTATCACAACGAACCAACAAACCAGTTTGCGAGACCGCCAAAGCGATAATTACATTCACGTGAATTCTCCGTAAATGTGAAACCTTAAAAGAACCTTTGATTAATTCTGAACATAAGAAAATGTGGTGGATTTTCAATTAATGACTAAGATCTTCGTCATCGGAGTTTGTAATTACTAAAATGGATATTACATACGAAATTGC
>JACNGK010000032.1:0-9622 GCA_014384145.1 Nitrososphaerota archaeon | reverse complement strand
CTGGTGGAATTGCAATTGCCCAACAAGTTAAATTAAAAAAAATGTCAGAAAAACTTGTCAAAGATATTCTCAACGTTTATGGATATACTAGTGCGAGAGTTGTAATTCGTGAGGATATTGATTCAGAACAATTAGTTGATTTTATCACAGGCGGTAAAACATATGCAAAATCAATAACGATTTTGAACAAAATTGATTTGGTTGACAAAAAATTTCTCAAGAAGGTATCAAAAAAGCTCAAAACTGAATTTATTCCTGTATCTGCTAATGCAAGTAACAACATTGCTGAATTACGAGACAGAATTTACGATGAACTGCAATTTATCAGAATCTATTTGCGGCCAAAAGGTGGTAAAACGGATTACAAGGAACCGCTAATCATAAGAAATGGAAATTCTGTTTTAGATGTTTGTAATAAATTGCATAGAAAACTTAGGAAAGACTTTAGGTATGGACTTGTTTGGGGCAAGAGTGTAAAGTTTGGTGGTCAAAGAGTTGGACTAAAACATATTCTAATTGATGAAGATGTTCTGACTATCATAAAAACTAAAGGAACGTAAAATGATTTTTTGTTTCCAGTGTATCATCTAGTATAGATAACTTGTAAGCTTGATTTGTTCTTCGGTTGAAATAATATTTTTTGATGCAAGTAACTCTAGCAACTCTTTGACCAATCTTTTACTTTCTTCAGACATTCCTCCTTGAGAACCTTTTTCGCCAGGTGGACCAGGCGGTCCTCTTGGACCTCTGTCACCAATTTCACCTTTATCACCTACAAGACCTTTTTCGCCAGGTGGACCCTGAGGGCCAGTATGACCACGTTCGCCTTGTGGACCTTGAATTCCTTGTGGACCTGGAAGACCAGGGTCGCCAGGCTTTCCTGTTGGACCACGTTCGCCCGCTGGACCAATAGAACCTCGCATTCCCTTGTCGCCTTGTGGACCAGGAACTCCAGTAAGACCTTTAGGACCAGGTGGACCCTGAGGACCTTGAGTACCTTTATCGCCAAGTGGACCGGTTACACCAGTGAGACCTTTGTCGCCAGACTTTCCTTGAACTCCTTTGTCTCCCTTATCACCAGGAGGACCTGTTGACCCCTTTGGACCTGATGGACCGACTGGACCTGTAATACCTTTGTCTCCTTTGTCTCCAGCAGAACCTTTGATACCTTTCTCACCTTGTTGACCTGGAATGCCTTTGTCTCCCTTGTCACCCTTGTCACCTGTTATTCCTTTACCTCCTGCTTCACCTCTTATCCCAGGATATCCAGCAGGACCTTTACCACCTTTCTCACCTTGTGGACCAGGCCGACCAGGTGGCACTCTAACTTTTTTTACCTTTGTGGCATTAACTGGTTTTGGTTTTCCTTCTGGAACAGACAAAAGTTTGTTATCTTGAGAAATATGAAGTTCGAATGATGTGTGAACTGGAGAAAATTGATCCTGAATTATAATCCATATAGATCCCAAGCCAAACACATCAGCAGGTATTGGATTAGAATCAGTACCTAAAATTTCAGAAAAATGTCCTTCAGAAACTCTAAGATGAAAATTATCCTTCCATAAGGAATTGAAAGAATTACTTGTTATGCTATCATCAGATGGTTTATCTTGAGATATAGAAATTCTAGCTTCATAAACGCCAGATGAAGTTCCAAATGGCGATTTACCTGAAATCTCTATTCCTTTAGGAAATGTTAATCGTCTCAAGTTGAAGTATTTTTATATTTTTCCGGTGAAAAAATGCAAAAAATGGTGATTTTTTGAAAGAGTTTTTAACTAGATCTATTTCCATAATGAAAATACATGGATAATCCATCAAATGAACAATCAGACGAGATTCCAGAATTTTTTCTAGAAAAAAAGGAAAAGCCAGAAAAAAAGAAAATAGGCAAAAAATTATTTGGTTTGAAAAAAAGAACTGCCGAGACAAGCCTAGTCAAAAAAGATGAAGGTAGTCTTATTGATGCTGATTTTAACCGCAACAAACTGTTCAGTAAGGGAATTAATCGCATGGCGGATGAGAAACTAGAAGATGCTTCACACCTATTTGAGATGATCTTAAGAATTAATCCGAGTGATGTTGACGCACTTTTGAAATTAGGATACTGCAGATTTCATTTGGAAGATTATTCAGAATCAATGAGAGCGTATGATAAGGTGCTGGACATTGACGTTACAAATGCTGATGCATGGAATCTTAAGAGTCTGGTTTTCTATGAACGCAAAGTTTACGGAAAGGCACTTGATTCTGCAGACAAAGCAATTGACTCTGATCCAACATTTGGAATGGCTTGGTATAATCGATCATGCTATCTTTCCTTGCTAAACCAAATTCCAGAATCACTTGATGCTCTTGTACGTTCAATAGAGATTGATGTTAAAAATGCAAAACGAGCTGTGAAAGATAAGGACTTCATGAATGTAAGACTTGAGGAAGGATTCAAAAGAATAGTAGAGGTTGTTGTTATAGAATCACTTCGGCAGGGATATCACACACTTGGTTCTATTGTATGGACTACATTTTTAGACTCGGAAGATGTAAACAAATGTTTAACCAGGTTAATGAAAAGAGGCTTGGTTGTAAAACATGAAAAGAGGCAAGTCTGGAGTACAATAGATACATATGATCTGGTTCCGGAAATTGCAAACAAAATTGGAACGATAAAAAGAGGTATGTTAGGAATTCCAAGCAAGTCGTTACCAAAACCGGTAAAAAATCTCAAAAATCTTGCAGAAGCTATACAATTAATCAAATCTTCAATTGAAGAGGAAGAATTGGAGAAGACGATCGAGTATTGTAATCTGTTCGTTGACCCAACCAAATGTGGACAAGAAATGATAGATGACTTTTTAGAAGAACATAGAGAAGTTAGGCTATTCAAAATAAGATTAAAAGACAAGGGAATTGACTTTTTACTAGACAATCAGAAAAAAATGTTGGCAATGTTTGATAATATGGAAATGGCTGTCACTAAGAAACTTCGTAGTGATTTAACTACAAATTAATTGTAGATTATTCTGCTGAAAGATCCCAGTACGCTGCATTTTCCTGCTTACCAATTGGCTTTTCAAGTTTTTTCCATTCTTTAAATGAGTTAACGTATAGCTTTACGTTTGGAACACCTATGGATTTGAGAGCATAGTATGCTAAACCTGATAATGTGCCAACACTACCACAATAGGTTATAATCTCAGCATCCTCCGGAATTCCTCTATTTTTCAAGAGATTTTTCATACTTTCTTTTGTCCTCAAAATTTTCCCATCTGTTGCAAGTGTTCTATATGGTATGTTAATCGAGCCAGGAATGTGCTGCTCTAAAAAGTTGAGTCGTTCCCTATTATCTATCAAAACAACATTATCTTTTTCCTTTGCATTTTCTAAGTATTCGGCAGTAGCCATGATTTCAGGATTCAAGTTAAGTGAATGTTTTGCAGATTTGATATTTGGTTTTTCTGTGCTAGTTTTAAGACCAAGTTCTTTCCATTGTGAATAAGTTACTTCAAGTAGTGCAACATTTTTGTGTCCTATGTATTGAAGAGTCCACGCCACTCTTGATGCTAAAGCACCAAATGTATCATCATAAACAACAACTTTGGTATCATCTGCGATTCCCAATTCTTCGAATAGTTTAACAGCGCTTTCTGGCGAGTCACCGGACAAAAGACTAGCAAGTGGTAAGTTCACTGCATTAGGAATATGCCCCTGATTGTAATCTTCTTCACGTCTTACGTCTATCAGTCTTACAGAAACATCGTTGATTTTTGATCTAATTGCGTCTACATCTACAGTTGGATGTGTTATTTCGTTGCTCAAGCTGCACATTCACCTTTACCCGTAACTGTGTGATAGCTGGTATCACTTCCATAATCAGCATAAAAGTCTGGATCATCATCTTTTGATGGGGGAACAACTAATGGTGAAAGTACTTTCTGCATATCCTTGACAGATTTTATTTCCGATGACTCATTACCGTGTACAATTCTATCAATCCAACGAGAAAGAGTATCATCAGATTGTTTATTTTTCTTATAGAGTTCAATGATCTTTAAGATAACAGGTATGGTACGTTTTACGGGTACTCTGATACATGTAACACCAAGCATGGATTTATCATCAAATCTTCCACCCAGGGACATGCTATAGTTAGGGTACATGTCTTTGCCAACCCTTGCACCACCACCAAAGAAACCAATAGTGGCAATTTCATGTTGTCCACAAGAATTGGGACATCCGCTAATCTTTATTGTCGCATCTCTTAAATCGTCATCTTCATCTAGTTTTAACTCCAAGAATTTTCGTTGAATCTCTTTTGCCAGTCTATGAGAGTTTGTAAGTGCCAGATTACAAGATGAGGTACCAGAACAACCAACAGCCGAAGCCATAGTCAGTGAACCTGAATTTGCTAAACCCACTTCAAGTAGCCTAGAGTAAAGTTTTGGTAGATCACTTTCATGCACGTATCTAAGTATGATATCTTGTGAGAAGCCATTACGTGCAAAACCTTCAGCTGAAAAGTCCTTAGTAATATCTGCCATAGCACGAAGTTGGTTTGCAGTTATATCTCCAGATTCTAGTGTAACAAAAACAGCACTATATCCTTCTTGTTTTTGCTTGTAGGTAGTAGTCTTTAACCATCGTGCATAACCATCAGGTACTGAACCATTTTCGCTGGAAACAGAAATGGGTCTTTTAATTTCATCTGATTTTTTGTTAATGTTTAATCTTACAATGACTGATTGTGTTGCCCTAACAATCGTTCTCTCCTTCAGAACCAAATTTTTGAATTTGTCCCATCCCATTTCATTAACAAGATAACGCATTCTGTTCCTAGCCATGTTCTTCCTATCACCCATTCTATCAAAAATTTGTAGAACAGCGATTGATGTGTATAGGAGATCTTCTTCTGGTGTAAAATCCTCAAGCTGGTAACCCACAAATGATTTGTTTCCAAGACCACCACCAAGAAATATTTTAAATCCATACTGCTTTGTATTATCATCAAGTTTTCTAATTTGAGGAATTAATCCCACGTCAACTATCCTAGTCATTCCATGTTTTTCACAGCAAGAAAAATTAAACTTAAATTTTCGTGGAAGTGACTGATTCAACGGATTTCTAAGAAGAAACCTTGCCGTTGCAATTGCATATGGTGTTGCATCAAATTCCTCATCATTACAAACTCCTGACAATGGGCTACACATAACATTTCTAACTGTATTACCACATGCTTCACGAGATGTTAATCCAACATCTGCAAGCCCATGCATGATTTCTGAAACATCTTCAAGAACAACCCAATGCAATTGAACGTTCTCTCTAGTTGATACATGTGCACTACCTATTGAATACATCTCACTTAGTTGAGCAATTTTTTCTAATTGGTGAGGATAAATCTGACCTGCTGGAATTTTAATTCTAACCATTGCATAATCGTCAGCCATTCTTGTACCATATGCGCCATGTTGTAGACGAAAACGTCTGAAATTATCATGATCAATTTTGCCCTGTCGATAAAGCTTTACCGTGTGAGCAAAGTTATCAGCTTCCTCTCTTCGTGACCAATCAATCTTTGGCTTTTTTGAAGCCGATTTTGATGGTCTTAGCTGTTGCGCCATCTTTAGATTCATAGTTTAATAACGGATATAAATTTATGACAATAGGAATTTTGACTAACATAATGAATTATCAAGTTCTAAATTGCCTGAATGATGAATTTACATTAGTGTTACCTAATTTTTGAACAAGAAAAAACTATTAAGCTCTCTCCACTGTGTGTTTTTGTGCAAGAATCTGTAAATAAACAACGACCAAAAAAAATTTTCGCTGATGCAAAGGAAGTTGAAATAACACGTGCTATTGCTGAGGAATTCTACAATGTTTTGCAAGATAGAGCTGAATGTGATGTAATAATTATCGGTGCGGGTCCTGCCGGACTAACTGCTGCACGTGAATTATCGTTAATGGGATACAAAATTTTAGTTATTGAACAAAACAACTATCTCGGCGGTGGTTATTGGTTAGGGGGATATATGATGAATCCGGTTACAGTAAGAGCACCTGCACAAAAAATTTGGGATGAACTTGGAATTCCTTACAAAAAAGTTGGCGATGGGTTATACTTAACACCTGGCCCTCATGCTGTCTCAAAGTTAATTGCAGCTACATGTGATGCAGGTGTAAAATTTTTAAATCTTACAAAATTTGATGATTTAGTTTTAAGACATGGAAGAGTTGCTGGAATTGTTGTGAACTGGATGCCAGTGTCTGCATTACCAAGAAACATTACATGTGTTGATCCAATTGCATTAGAAGCAAAGATGATAATTGATGCGTCAGGACATGACTCTGTTGCTGTAAAGAGACTTGTTGACAGAAATATGGTGGAATGGAAAGGGATGAATCCTATGTGGGTTGAAAATGGCGAGGAGCATGTTGTTGAGAAAACAGGCGAAGTTTTTCCTGGTCTTGTCGCTGCTGGCATGTCAGTTACTGAAACACATGGACTAGCACGAATGGGACCGACTTTTGGTTCTATGCTATATTCTGGAAAAAAGGCAGCTGAGATTACTGACGAAAAAATAAAAGAATACGATCGTAAAATCCCGAAAAAATCTGATTGAAAGTTTCTAAAATTTTTCTATATGACGAACCCGCTGTTCAGGAAATACAAATTTCAAATTTAAAAAATTTCCTTCTAGAAACGTTTCACGTAGATGTAGAAATTAAGGAATCTATTTTTCATAATTTGGATGGAAAAACGATAGAGAGGATTTCTGGCTGTAGAATTTTTGATCCTAAAATGCCATTCAAGGAACACCTGCCAAACAAACAGGAAATGGATTTTGAGAAAAGTGTTTGCGAGGATACCAAACTGATGGAAAAAACAATTATGGTTGAGAATGCTGAGAGAATTGAGGATGTTATGATGTATGATGGATTTGAAATCCAAAATATTATTTATGATATCATCACAGAAAATGACTCGGATTCAAATAACTTGCATATTGTTTTTACAAACAAGCTAACCTGTACTTATGATATTACTGATAATAGATATCATGGAAGGGCAGTAATTTGCTCTAATCCATCCATTATATCTACAGCAGGAATGATCGAGGCTCCAGCTAGACCTAGGGAATATTATTTTGATGTCATGAAATGTAAAATGCAAGGGCTTGACATACAAAATGTTAAAAAAAACTATAATGGAGAGTTTCTAGATTATCATGACAAAAGACTTTCAAAAATAGCTGAGGGGTATCTGTTGCAAGCTATTTTCTATTACGTGACAGGTGATACATTTTGTGATAGTTTGGACTGCAGGCTAAACAATGCACATTGGCAAAAGGATCTATTATACTCACAATTAAAAATTGGAAAACTTTGCAACAAACATCAAGCATTACTTGACAAACTACATCTTTAAAATACAATTAATAGTCAAGAAAGTATGTCTGAACAAAAAACAAAATACGATATCATAATAATCGGTGCAGGTCCAGCGGGTTATACTGCTGGAATTTACAGTTCACGTGCACGCCACAATACATTATTAATTTCTGGCATCTTGCCTGGAGGTCAGTTAATGAACACCACAGATGTTGAAAATTATCCTGGCTTTGATGAAGGAATAATGGGTCCAGACCTGATGATAATAATGCGAAAACAGGCAAAGAAAATGGGAACGGAAATTATTGATGACGAGGTTGTATCTGTAGATTTTAAAAGTAAGCCACTAAAGGTGTCAACTGCTTCAAACATTTTTGAGGCAAATTCAGTTATAGTTTGTACTGGCGCAAATCCAAGAAAAATTGGGCTGGATGGAGAGCAAGCATTTGCAGGTAAAGGTGTTTCATACTGTGCAACATGTGATGGTGCATTTTTCAAAAACCAGGAAATAATTGTCGTAGGAGGTGGTGACTCAGCGATGGAAGAAGCAACTTTTCTTACAAAATTTGCATCAACCGTACATATTGTACATAGAAGGGATGAGTTTAGAGCAAGTAAGATAATGCAGGAACGTGCGCTTTCCAATGAAAAAATCAAAGTTCATTTCAACTGCACAGTTGAGGATATTCAAGGGGACCAAAAATTTCAGAATGTAATTCTAAAAAACGTGAAAAATGGTGAAAAGATTACCCTTGAGGCAGGTGGTTTGTTTGTGGCTATAGGACATGAGCCTAATAGCAAAATACTTGAAGGTCAGGTTGAATTGGACGAAAATGGTTATGTTGTTTTGAAAAATAATACGGAAACCGGCGTATCAGGTGTTTTCTGTGCAGGTGACGTTCATGATCATAGGTACAGACAAGCTGTAACTGCAGCTGGATTTGGTTGCATGGCTGCAATTGATGCCGATAAGTATTTAGCTGAACAGAAATAGGACTATTTTATCTTTTTAATTTCAAAACGAATTTCATTCCCATTTTTTTCCATCTTGACTACTTCATGCCCAAGTTTTCTTGCCCAGTTTGCTATATCATCTTCAGCAGCAGGATCATCAGCAAGGACAGTAAGTATTTCACCAATCTGCATCTTTGAAAGTTCAACGTTTGTTTGCATAACAGGTGATGGACAAAACAATCCTCTCGCATCTAATGTTTTTCCTGATTCTGAAATTCCAATCACCTAACTAGAATCAAAAGACCATCTTTAAGATGTTTGCTAAATTACGTTCTCGAAATAGACGGTGATCGTATCCCTCAAAATTTATTTTTTTAGAAATTCTCCTGAGTGCAACGATAGACATTCTGTAAAACATATTCCAGAATATGCCTTCAGGGTTAACCATATACAATTTGTAAAGTATCTTGATAGGCCATAATGCTCGTGGATAAAACTGTGAAGTGTACTTGTCTATGAAAAAGGCTGAGTTTTGAATCTTGTATCTTATGTGTTCTAGTGCCTCTTTGGGTTGTACATATCCAGTGTTTTCGATGATTATTTTATGGTGTTTCATTGCAGCAATTATACTATCCAGTTTATTCTCAGAATAAATCATATTAGTTGATCTGCCAATAGTAGATTGTACGTGAGAGTCGCTGCCTGCAACTACATGCAAGGATTTCTCCTTTGCGAATTTTTTTGCCCTAAGATTCGAATATACATCCACATTAGAGCTGTTAAACGCTTCAACTAGATCACAGTAAACGGAATCCTCACGCAATGCATCCAATAAACTAAATGGATGAGGAGCAATAGTTACAGCATTCTGTTTTTTCGCCTCATCTAATACTTCATGCAATGAGAGTCCTGATTTGATAGAATGATCAATCCCATAGACTAGTACATGTGATTCATTATCTGTTGTAACCTCTTCTGCTGGATACACCTTTAATGCATCAAACTTTTGATGATTTTTTTTATATTCAAGCATCTGTCTGTAACCATCAATTGTATTATGATTGGTAACAAAAAGCACGTCAAGACCAGCTAGATATGCTTGTTCTAATTGCTTGGAAATTGTAACATTGCAATCATAAATTGGTTCCAGAGTACCTACATGCCCATTTGAAAAAATGTTATGACAATGTAATTCTGTTTTTAATGATTCCATAGCATGCACCGATTTTAGAGTGTAATAATTATTTGTAATTATCGAAATAGATCATCATGATCT
>JACNGK010000081.1:0-9647 GCA_014384145.1 Nitrososphaerota archaeon | reverse complement strand
GCAGAATCAGAACCACAGGCAGAATCAGAACCACAGGCAGAATCAGAACCACAGGTAGAGACAGAATCAGAACATGCGCATCAAACACATGCTGTCATTATCATGGGTGGAAAAACAATTATGTCATATGTTACTGCAACTTTGACACAACTTGCATCTTTACCGATTGTTACAATTGCAGGACGTGGAAAACGTATAACTCAGGCAATCGATGTTTCTCAAATGATTGTCAAACGAATGAATGAGGTTGGTTATGAGATTAGTGACGTTCGCATATCTTCTGATTCATTAGTATCCAAGGATGGTCGAGAACGTAAAGTGTCAAAAATTGAAATTGATTTAAAAAATCCTTCAAGCAGTTAATTAGAACAGACCTGTTTGTTTATTTCAATTTTGTTAGTAATGCAGAGTACAAGAATGGTAAAACTGTTGTTACTTCAGCATGTATTGTTGTTTGCTTTGCATTTTGTGTTACTTTTCCCCAAGATATTGCTTCACGAACCAATGCACCGCTTAAACTTCCATCAAATTCTTGTGCAGTAGTAATGTATACAGCAAAATCTAGTCCATCTCTGTATTGGTTCCACCAAAGTGTATGATGCTTTGATATACCACCACCAATCATAAGCGCTCCAGATTTTTTTGCTTTAAAGATCAGGCTTGAAAGTGTATCAGCATCTTTTATCACGTTCAGTTTAAAATCTGGATGTTTCTGTGTAAACATCCAGATCTGGCTTCCCACAGCACCGTCCATAATTCCTGGGACTATTACTTTTACATCATTTTTAAATGCAGAATAAAGAAACGAATCTTCACCCAGATGCTTTCCAATCATTTTGCATATGTCTTCGGTTGACATTTCTCTAATTCCTTTGTTGTACTCTTCTTCTAAAAATAGCTGTAACTTTTTTTCAATAAGTGGACCATAACTTTCCATTGGAACTAAAACATTACCTAATCTGTGAATATTTTCCTCTGCAAGTTTTACATCATCCAAAGTAAATGATCCTTCATTATAATTTGAAAAATGCCTAGCAATATCATGATCTAGTGCACCACAGGTTGTAATTACAACATCAAACCATTTGTTCTTTATCATGTCTTTTATTATTCCCCTTAATCCTGTTGATACAATGGCTCCAACAAATGACAAAAATTTTAGACAATTATCATTATCGATCATGTCAGTTAACACAAGAAGGCCATCCGCCAAGTTGCGTGATTCAAATCCACCAGATTTTGACATCTTTTCAAAAATTTTATCGATTGGTAGACCTTCAGTTATGGAAATATCTTGAATAGGCTTGCCTGATTGAATCATAAATTCAAGCAGCAACTCATGTATAAAATCCTGACTTAAAAAAAACCATGCAGTCATCTGGAAAACCTTAAAACACTCAAAAGAGGCAAAACCACAAATGGTTGAAAAAATCAAAGTTGCCTTGGTTGGTATAGGCAACTGTTTTTCTGGACTAATTCAGGGAATAGAATACTACAGACAAAATCCTTCTCAGCAGGTAATTGGAATTATTCATGAGAAATTACGTGATTATGGCATATATGATATTGATTTTGTGGCTGGATTCGATGTAGGCGAAAACAAGATTGGTAAATCAATCAATGAAGCAATTTATGAATATCCAAACATGGTTAATTGGATTCCAAAAGATAAGATGCCAAAGACAGAATCTATGATTTATGAGAGTCCTACTCTAGATGGGGTGGGTATCTGGGTAGAGAATAGAGTCAAAGCAATCCAAAGTGAAAAAAGCGCAGACGAACTGGAAAAGGAAATTAAAAATGTCCTAAAAGAGACCGGTGTTGAAATCGTTGTCTCGTATTTGCCGGTAGGATCTGAGAAGGCAACTCAATTCTGGGCGCAAATTTGCCTTGATACTAATACCGCTTTTGTAAACTGCATGCCTGCATTCATTGCTTCTGAAAAAGAATGGGCACAAAAATTTACGGATAAAAATATTCCCGTTGTTGGTGATGATATAAAAGGCCAGGTAGGTGCTACAATTGTTCACAGAACCCTTGCTAGGCTGTGTAATGATAGAGGAACAAAGATAGAAAAAACATACCAGATCAATGTTGGTGGTAATACAGACTTTCTTAACATGAAGGAGCAGGAACGGCTTGTGAGCAAGAGGATATCTAAAACCGAAAGCGTTCAAAGTCAGCTTGATGAGCGTCTTGATGACGACCAAATTTATGTTGGTCCTTCCGACTTTATTCCATTTTTGGGTAATACCAAGTTAATGTTCATGAGGATAGAGGGAAAACAGTGGGCAAACATTCCATATAATATGGAAGTTAGGCTTGAAGTTGACGATAAGGCAAATTCTGCAGGAATAGTGATTGATGCAATCAGATTAGCAAAAATCGCCCTAGACGATGGTATCGGTGGACCGATTATTCCCGCCAGCGCTTATCTTATGAAGCATCCTATAAAACAAATGAGTGACACAGAAGCAAAAACTGAATGTGAAAAATTCGTTGCCGGCAACAAATAAGTCCGTCTAATTCATAAAATATGCACAATTGTTGTTAGCATAGTCAACTAAACTTGTTAGGATTTCATATTCGCTGTGTGCGATCAATTTACACATTGGTTCACATAAAAAAAGTAGATATTTTTGGTTTCAAATCATTTGGTTTTAAAACTACAAGTGTAAACTTTGAACCAGGACTAGTATCTATTTCTGGACCAAATGGATCTGGAAAGAGCAACATACTTGATGCGATCATATTCGCAATGGGTGAGAATAAGGCTAGGGTTATGCGTGCACCAAATCTTAGAAAACTCATACATGATATTGATGGAAACAGGCATGGACCCAAACTGACACGTGTTAGAGTTCAGTTTGACAATTCTGATAGGAGGATTCCTGTCGATTCTGATTTAGTTACTATTACGCGTCAAATGAGCGATAAAGGCGAAAGTGACTATCATCTTGATGGTAAAAAGATCAACCGAAATAGACTTCTTGATATATTTGAAATGGCAAATGCTGATCTTGGTCCTTTAAACGCAGTTCAGCAGGGAACGGTTACACGTATTTCTGAAATGACAAACGAGGAAAAAAGAAAGACGATCGAAGATCTAATCGGTCTAACAGCTTTTGATGAAAAAAAGGCTGAATCAGTAAAGCAGTTAACCGAAGCTGATCAGCGTTTGGAAGTTGCAATGGCAAAGATGGGCGAAGTAAAAAAGCAGATAGATGAGTTAGAAATTGAGCGAAATCTGAAACTACGTCATGAATTCATTGGTCGGGAATTAGATCGATTTAGGGCTATAGACGCAACAGGAAAACTGAGAAAAATCAAGGGCGAAAAGGCAGAGAAAGAAGAGAAGTATAACAATGATTCATCCGAATCCCAAAGGCTAGGAAAATTAGGATCCACATTGAGAGATGAAATTTCCAAATTAGAGAAAGAAAAATTGGCTTTTGCAGCAAAAGTTGATGCGTTCAATCAGGCTAAATCAGGTATTGAGCAAGGATTGAGTACTGAACAAGAGAAATTCAATGATGCGGAAGGTCAAATAAAAACTTCGGAAAAAAGGCTCATTCTAATTGACAAAAAACTTCCGGATATAGCAAATGAGCTTGAAAAAATTAGTCAGAATCAAGGCACAGTGGATTTAGAACTTGAAGAGGTAAAGAAATCTATTCAGGAAATAAAGGGCAAGCAAAACAACATAAATAAAAAAATTGAAAGTAATGATTCCAAAATTAAATCTGTTTTGGATCATCAATCAGAATTAGCCGGCAAAAAAAATGTAATAGATAAAAAAATCCAAGTTCTTCAAGACGAATTACATGATGCAACAATTGAAAAATCACAAGTTACATCACAGGCAAACACCATAGAAAATAAAATCAATGACAATATTGGAAGGCATGGGGTTATCGAAAACGAATTAACAAATCTTAAACGATCTTCTGATGAACTTTCTAAAGTATCTTCTAATAACAGTTCCAGCGAAATTGAAATAAAAATATTAAAACTTTCTGAACAAAGGAAAAAGATAGAAAACGACATAGCAGAACTAGAAAAAATTTTGGACAAATCATCAAAGGCTGGTCATCGTTATAACGAAAAGATTAAACTTGTCAAGGATGTAATGCACGAAGATTATACAATATCTCAATTGAAAGGCGATGCAAAAAAACTTGGTGTTGTAGGTTTTGTATACGAAATACTTTCTTGGAATAAACAATACGAACGTGCGGTTTTAGCTGCATGTGCTGATTGGATAAAGGCTGCAATTGTTCCAGACTTTGAAACATTAGTAAGCTTGGCACAAGTTGCCAGAAACAAAAAATTACCCAAACTAAAAATTATTCCACTTAATGCAATACCTGAATTTAGAATGAAGATGCCAAAAACACCCGGTCTGTTAGGCATTTTATCTGATTATGTTAAATGTGATAGGGAATACCTTCCAATTGCCAGATTTTTATTCGGAAACATAATACTAGCACAAACAGGAAATGATGCACACCGATTATCAAAGGCTGGTTACAAGGCGGTATCAATTAGTGGCGAATTTTTTGAATCCAAAACAAATGCCGTTACCATAGATATTAATTCAAAGATATCCAAGTTTACAAAAATTATTTCCCAGAGTTCAACGGTGGAAGGATTGTTACAAACAATTACATTGTTGCGTAATCACGTACAAAAGAAAAAATCAAATCTTAAGAAAATCGAAGAAAAACAGCGCTATCTTATGAAGCAGCTACAAGTATCTGAAACGGAACGAGGAAATGCATTGCATATCCATTCTACCTTACAATCCCAAATTAAATCTAGAACTAACATGTTAGACAAACTTTCACAACGAATTTCTGAACTAAGAATACAGGAAAAACATTGCCATCCAAGAATTATCCAAATCTCATCAAGTATTGAATCTCTTAAGCAGCGAATTAGATTAATGAGGGAAAATTATTCCGACACTGAACAAACGAGTGTTGCAAGCGAACTTTCTTTTCTGAACAAGAAAAAATCTTCATTGGATTCTGAAAGGAGCCAGATATCGAAGGAATTGAGTGAGACTGAGGCAAGCATATCTGTAGTAGAAGATAGAAACAGACTTAGAAAGAAGGCACTTTTGGATGAACAAACTTCTATTACTGGTGAAAAAACCGAGTTGGAATCTAACATTACGAAATCTCAAGCGGAGAAAGATGCATCTGAGAAAAATCTAATAGAACTAAGAGGCAAAGAACAAGAATTAATTAGCACTTCAGGAACATCCGTGTCTCAGTTGGCTGAGTTTGATGAGCAGCTAGATGAAAGAAGGAATAAAGAAAAGGAAATTACAACTGGTGTTAATCGTCTTGCAATAGAGTTGGGTGAGCTTGAGCGTGATCTTAAAGAAATTAAAACTGAAGAATCATCACTCAAGAAAATTCTAAACGCATTTGGATTTGATGAATCAATTGAAACGTTTGATGTTGCACCATCAATCGAGATACTAGAAAAGGAGGAAATTTCGTTGGCTACATCACTAAATGCAATTGCTCCTCAAAGATATGTAGAAATATCTACTGGGTATCGTGAATCGTCAAACAGGAAGAATGAACTTGAGGCGGAGCGCAATGCAGTTGTGGCATTTATTGAAGGAATAGAGAAGGATAAGCGACAAACATTCCTAGATGCATTTGATACTGTTGACAAAGAAATTAGAGAGATATTTACCAAGATGAATGGCGGTAATGCATGGCTTGAGCTAGAAAACGAAGACGACATATTCAATGCTGGTATTTCTTATTTCATACAATTCCAAAATAAGCCTAAGAGAGAGTCAACCTCAATTAGTGGTGGTGAAAAAACTCTCGCTGCAGTTGTTTTTGTTCTAGCATTACAAAGACTCAAGCCTTCACCGTTTTACCTGTTTGATGAAATTGATGCACACTTGGATGCGCCAAACGCTGAAAGCCTAGCCAAAATTGTGGAGGAGAGATCAAAAGGAAGTCAGTTTATCATGGTTTCTCTAAAAGATTCTGTTGTAGAAAAGGCGAAACTAATCTATGGTGTATACCCTAAAAATGGAATTTCACATGTTGTAACGTATAAAGACAAAAGGCTTCCTGCTATATCCACTTGACACATCCGTTTATCTACATCTGGATTTAATATTTTACATGAAAGTATTTGTAATACAATTGTTGAGCATTACCCTTGTATTACTAATCACCGGTTCTATTCAATCAGTAACCGCAGATCATTTGGAACCTGGTAAAGGACTTTTTAAAGACGAGACAGCAGTTGAATTAGCTAAAACTGAGGATACAAATTATCGGGTATACCTACAAACGGTTCTTAGAAATGCAGATGGTCAACTGATTGGGGTAACAGATATTCATTCAACGAATGGTTTACAGGGTTGGGTTATGCCTCATAAAATAACTGATCATGTATTTGATACATTAATGGGTGAAAAGGAAATTGTCACTATTGATAACATAAAGTATGAAAAAGTTCAGTACACGTTTACTCCAACTTTAGAACAAAGAACGATAAAATACTATCCAATTTTTGAAGAAATTCCCACCAGACTCGATCTGGACAAAAATACACTTGCGCTTATGAAAGAACTCAGAGAATACTATAGCTGGAAAATACATTATTGTGTAACTTTCGAAGGACATGGATATGTGTGCATGCCTGTTTTTCAAAACTTCGCTGCGGTTGAACTTGTAACTCCAACAGATGTTGTCACCCATCAATGGACAATTCTTAGAGTTTTAGTCTAAATTTTTGTTAAGAACATTACTAGACTAGCCTATATCCACAAAGCAAGCAACATTTCTTCCATCACGAGTTTCAAGCATTGGTACATTTTTGCATTTTTTAATTGCGTATGGACATCTAGCAAGAAATCTACAGCCAGAGTAAAAGTCTATGTCAAGCGGGTCATTAATCCGAATTGTTTTTTCTTTGTACAAGTTATCAGGATCCGGCTCAGATATTGCATCAATTAATGCCTGAGTATAAGGATGTCTTGGTTCCAGTAAAACTCGATCTATTGATCCAAACTCCATAATCTTGCCAAGATACAAGATTATTATTCTCTGTCCAAAATATCTCGCAGTTGCCAGGTCATGTGTTATGTAAATAAACGAAATGTTATTCTTTTTCTGGATATTTTTCATCAGATCAAGAACCTCTGCACGTATCGAAACGTCCAACATGGAAACCGGTTCGTCAGCAATAATGATTTTTGGTCTTAATACTAATGCTCTTGCTAAAACCACTCGCTGTCTTTGGCCACCTGAAAGCATGTGGGGATATTTGTTTGCAATTTCTACAGGCGGCTCAAGTTTTACTTCTCGGAGAGCATCCAAAACGATCTTTTCTCTTTCTAAACCATCACCAATATTATGGATCTCTAGTGGTTCAGAAACAATATCCTTAACTTTCATTCTAGGATTAATCGAATCATAAGGATCTTGGTGTACCATTTGGCAATGCATTCTAATCTTCATCAAACTTTCTGAATCATCTTTAATCTCCTCCCCCTGAAAAATAACCTTGCCAGAATCTGGTGTTATCGCTCCAAGAATTAATTTGGCTATTGTTGTTTTGCCCGAACCTGATTCCCCGGCAATAACAAGTACTTCGTTATTATGCAGAGAAAATGAAACATCTTCCACTGCTTTCACTACAGATGTTTTTGAACCAAACATATTTTTTTTGGAAAACTGTTTGGATAGTCCTTCAACTCTTAGAATTTCATCCAACAAATTGCTATTGGCTGACTAGTATATCAAGAAATAATAAATGATTCTAGATTATTACAAAAAGACTTTATTTGGCTAAAATTTTGGTGCATCTTATGAGTCTAAAATCTATTCAAAGGAAACGAGAATACATAAAATATGTTGTAGATAAATGACTTTGTTACTATGAACCATCCAGAGATAAATTACAGAAAACATTTGCTCAGGAATTATCATCCAGTTTAGATCAAAAACAAAAATCAATTCACCCAAAATTTTTCTATGATAAAAAAGGCTCCCAACTTTTTGAAGATATATGTAAATTACCAGAATACTATCTAACAAGAACTGAAATTGGCATATTAACACAGCTATATGATAAACTACCATCACATCTGAATGGAGATTTCAGGTTAGTTGAATTGGGAAGTGGATCATCAAAAAAAAACTAGAATACTACTTTCCATTCTAGAAAGATTGCATAAACATATTGAATATTTTCCTATCGATATTTCCAAGATACTTAAAGAAAGTTCTACAATATTACTTGATGATTATGAAAATTTGCATATTACCGGTATAATTGATAATTACGAAAGTGGATTAGAATTTATGAAAAATTATGATAATAAGAAAAACCTAATTGCATTTTTAGGTTCTAGCTTTGGAAACTTTGATTATGAGCATGGACTAAAATTTTTACAAAAAATAAATTCTTCCATGAAGAAAAATGATTTATTTTTAATTGGTTTGGATCTTGCAAAGGATAAAACAGTGTTAGAACGTGCGTATAATGATTCACAGGGTGTTACTGCAAAATTCAATCTTAATGTTTTGTCAAGAATTAATTCAGAGTTAGATAGTAATTTTAACATAAACAAATTTGCACATTACGCATTTTATAACGAATATAAAAACAGAGTTGAGATATACTTACGTTCTTTAGAAAACCAGACAGTGAAAATTCATAAGGCTGAAATGGTATTGCCAATTAAGCAAGATGAGTTAATTCATACAGAAAATTCATACAAATACACGATTTCAAAAATCAAAGAAATATTTTCAATGTCTAGTTTTCGAATTAAAGATATGTGGTTTGATGAGAAGAAATACTTTTGTTTAGTTTTGCTTTCAAAAAACGATTAGGTCTATTCAGCACATCTAAATCCTGAAAAGAGCCACCTTTCATCTAATCTGAAAAAGTTTCTATAACTTCCGCGGATAGAAATTGATGGTGTACCAAATGAACCACCCCTTAACACTTTTTGATTTGCAAACCATTTGTCATTGTATTCAGAAAATCCTGTCTTAAATTTAGGATAACCAGAGAATTCTGTTGATGTCCATTCCCATACATCTCCAATCATTTGATGACATCCGTAATGGCTTTTACCATTGGGATACGCACCTACTTCCGAACAATTCCAAATGTATGATTCTAATAAATTTGCATGTAGAGGATCTGGAGATTCATTACCCCACGGGAAAATTGTTTTTATCTGCTTCTTCTCGTTCCAGCAAGCAGCTTTTTCCCATTCTGCCTCAGTTGGTAATCTTTTGTTTGCCCATTTGCAATACGCAGCCGCTTCGTAATAACTAACATGACATACAGGGTCATTCGGGTTAATCTTTCGTTTCCCCAAAAAGTCACATGTCATCCATTGCCCATCAATCTTTTCCCAATACATTGGGGCATTCCATTTTTCATTTTGTATTTTGTCCCAACCATCAGAGAGCCAGTATTTGAAATCATCATAACCCCCGTCTTCGACAAATTTCATGTATTGTTTGTTTGTAATTGGGTATGAGTCAATTTTGTAGTCATCAAGATACACTTTGTGTTCAGGTAATTCAATATCATAACAAAACTGATCTCCCGGATATCCCATGATATACAAACCACCATTAATT
>JACNGK010000087.1:0-10009 GCA_014384145.1 Nitrososphaerota archaeon | reverse complement strand
TTAGTTTCCGCGCTCATATCGAACCGACTGAATTATACTTGAATAAATCTGTAATTGTTAGTGAAATTGATCAACATTACGTAAACTGAGCATTAGCAAGCCTATACTCGTGACAAATCTCAAGAATTTCAGCCTCTGACTGGGCTTTTGAGTAATCTTGTAGGAGGTTTTTGTTTAGTTCGAAAAAAGTGTTACCCCATTTGAATTTCTTAAGAAGTGTGTGTGTTAATTCAGGCTCCCCCAAAATGTATACAGCCCCAGCCAATGCCTCTACAGTAGATAATTTATTTAATTTGGAATAATTCATGGGGTTTCCTGCTAATAATGGTGGAAGCTTTCTTGATATGCCTGTAAATGACTTTTTGAAGGCTGATGTAACGAGATTCCATGAACAATCAATTCCAGTAATAGAGTTAACAAATTTTTTGTCTGATTTCAATAATGTTTTTTTTGAAAATGGGTTTAAAATCAATGTACGTGAGGCGGTTCGTGTAACAGGTTTTGCAAGACCGAATTTTACTAATTTTGCAGCACTACATTTTCTAGGATCATCCTGCTTTAGCATTAAAACTTTGAGAAACATGACAAAATTTATCGTATATCGTTAATATTTTGTTCTAAATATCACTAATTCTTTATAGATAAAATATGGGAGTGGCGAGATTCGAACGCGCGATCTCTGCGTCCCAAACGCAGAATCATACCAAGCTAGACCACACTCCCAGCAAACAAAAACAATTGCCCAATTTAAGAGAATAGATGAGATTCCATTATGTCAGAAAATTACAATAACTAAGTCAGAAATTCACAACTTGATCATTTTTGTATTTTATTACCTACTACTTTCCAATGGTAGATAGACACTCTGAGGAATTACGAAAGGACCTGGTTAAAATTGAAGTCAAATTAATAAAATCAGAAATCAGGTTTTTAAAATTCATGCTAAAAAATGCACGATACCAACAAAATTCAATGCTGAAGGAAATAATTAGATAGAGCAGCCTATTCTAATCTTTAGTTCCGAGAATAGGGAGAATTTGATTATGATATTAATAGCATGCAGAATCAACCAGTGTTAATGCAGATTGAAGACTACATAAAAGCGGGAAAAATTGCGGGAGAAGTAAGAGAGAATGTTCGTAAGAAAGATTGGATTGGCAGTACCCTAGCAGAAATTTGTGAATATGTGGAATCAGAAATTATCAAACGAGGTGCAAAATGTGCATTCCCTGTGAATACTAGTCTGAATGAAGTAGCAGCACATTACACCGCAGAGCCAAACGACCCAAAAACAGTTTCAGATTCTGACTTGATAAAAATTGATCTTGGCGCTCAGATTAATGGGTATATAGCTGACACCGCTGTAACAGTGAATTATGATTCCCAATACGATTCATTGGTTCAGGCTGCAGAAAATGCTTTGGAGGCAGCAATGTCAATGATCAAATCAGGCGTGAAATCAAAGGATGTTGGAAGAAAAATTCAAAATACTATAATGGATATGGGGTTTAAACCGATTGCCAATCTCAGCGGTCATTCACTTGATCAATATACAATTCATGCAGGAAAAACAGTTCCTAACATGTGGTCAATTGGCTCATTTGATTTTTCAGAAGATGTAGCATATGCATGTGAACCATTTGTTACAGCTAAAAATGGTCTAGGATTCGTTCGTAATGGTAAAATTAAAAACATCTTTGCTCTGTCTTCAAGAAAAAGGACCAAAGATGATCAAGCTGACAAATTACTGGAATTCATCTGGGACAATTTTAACATGTTACCATTTGCATTAAGATGGATTGTAAAGGAATGGGAAGAAAAGGAAGCCAGAAGATTGTTAGACATTTTGATTAAAAAGAAGGTAGTCAAAGCGTATGCAATTCTTGTTGAAGCAAGTGGCAAGACGGTTGCACAAGCAGAGCATACGTTTATTCCAACTCAAACCGGCGTCACAGTAACTACTATTGGGTAAGAGATTCTCCAAAAATTTTTGTGACCATTACTTGTCCATCACATGAAGAACATTTTGAAATTTCTTTGAAAACATAATCACCATCAGAAAATTTTTGTTTGGATTGTTCCTTGCAGGAATTACATTGTTGTAAAGTATATGCGGTTATAATTTCAATTTTATTAGACATTACTGAGCAACCCCCAAAGTGTTTCCAACACCTATAACAAGTACAGTTTGATTAGGATTTGAATTATCGGTTATCATTTCATAAACTTGACTTTTGACATTTTCAGCTTGATCGGAAATTTCTTTCGTCATGAGTGTGATTGCCTCTTTAACAGACTGCCTAACTACAATTGCAAATATTGGAATATCATATTTTACAGCTATTGCTTCGATCTTAAATCTGTCAGTTCCAATCCCACCTATTGCAGCTCCAAATCCTTGTGCAACACTTCCTGAATCTTCACCCTCTAGTTTTAACGCAGCGTCAATCATAATTATAGCATCAGGTTTGAGTTTTTCAACGATTGATTCAGTAGCTTCGCCCGGTCTACCAACGGTAGCATATGGGCCTTCAGCCTTTAGCAGAATTAATTTTCTGCCGTCAAATTCCGACTCGCTGTAAACAGTTTCAAACTCAGCATTTTGTTTTTTAGTATCGAGCATCATTTCACCAACTACAAGTGGACCAATTCCATCACCGATCGGCTGTCCCTTTTTAAATGCAGGAATAGCGTCCTTAAGAGCCTCAGCCTGTTCCATAATAAACGGAAGTAACATCTGCAATGGTAGAATGAGTGGATAGTTGTTTTGTTTTTTTGCAGTCAAAAACAAATGCCTCACAACTTTGTGTAAAAGTTGTAATGTTGTTACTATCTCCAAAAGATTTTGAACTTTCGTAACCTCCAATGTATTAATTTCCGAGAACATAGACTTGACCTGCTTTCTCGTAGTATCATCTCTTGAACGTACAAGATGATGAATTTTAGGAATTATTCCATTTGGATCAATATCCACCGGCATGACTGTAAAGTAATCAAAGAATCTGTCAAGTTTTTGAGTTGGATCACCATTAGGAGATAGTTTTTGTTTAACATAATCAATTAGTTCATTTCTAGCATCATTCCTAAATTGTTCCAGCTTTGCCATATCTTTTTTGATATCTCTAGAAGTAATGATTAGTTGTATCCGTTGACCATAGAATACAAAAAGAAGAACGGGAAGGAACCAAATAAGCATCATAAACGGGTTTGAATCGCCACCCGTACCAAAAAGTTCGTCAAGTACATCCAAATCGCTAAAATCCACAAACCAAAGCAAACATTTTATCAAATTAAACTATTCGACAACAAAAATGTGCAATTGCAGGCTAAACAGATGGTGATTGTTTTTATTATGGATAATTAGAACACCACTGTTTGCCTCAAACAAAACCTATTGTCAGTATTGAAAATGTAGTAGCCTCAGCATCAGTAGACCAAAGAATGGATCTTAACGAAATAACACGTAAATTTGCAGATGTGGAGTATCATCCTGATCAGTTTCCAGGTTTAGTTTTTCGAATCGGTTCACCAAAGACAGCTACTCTAATTTTTTCATCTGGTAAGATGGTATGCACAGGAGCCAAGTCTGAAGCAATGTCTCGTAAAGCTGTAAAACTTGTTGTTCAAAAACTACGCAAGGGAGGAGTTAAGGTAAAAAAAGATGCAGTTGTAGTTGTTCAAAATATTGTAGCCTCAATTAATTTAGGAGGAAGAATACATCTAGAACAAGCGGCAAGAACACTTCCAAGAAGTATGTATGAACCAGAACAATTTCCCGGTCTTATACATAGAATGGTTGAACCTAAAACTGTAATTCTTTTGTTTTCATCTGGAAAACTAGTTTGTACTGGCGCAAAGAAGGAACCAGATGTATACAGATCTGTTAACAATCTTCATGCGTTACTTGAAGAAAAAAAATTAATGCAGTACGAGTAAGACGTTTAAATTAAATTTGTAAAAAATTATTTTATTTGTGTTCCAGGCTCTACTTTAGGATCAACAGATAACCAAAATGGTTTGTCGTTAACATCAGCTGCTAAAAGCATAGCATTGGATTCTACACCGGCCATTTTTTTGGGTTCTAAATTGGCAACTACTATCACAGTTTTACCAATTAAATCTTCAGGTTCATAAAATTCTGCACCGCCTATAATAACATCTCGGGTTTCATCGCCAAGATCTATCTCTCCCTTAACGATTTTGGTTTTGCCAGGAATCTCTTCTATTTTGAGTATTTTTGCAACTCGTAAATCTAATTTCTTAAAGTCATCATAGCTAATGGACATAACCCATCTGCATTTCAGGGTTTAAAATTAATTACGGAACCAAGACTAATATTTTTAAAAAAAACCGTGTCTATATGGCAACCATAGATACATCTATTGATATTAATGCACCAGTCGATAGAGTTTGGGATATAATTTCAGATCTTGATAATGAACCAAAATTTTGGAAGGGTACTAAAGAAACAAGAATTATTTCTAGAGATGGGAATGTAGTAACTCGGGAGATAACAATTGCATTTAGAGATTCTAAGTGTATGCAAAAAATTACCATACAGCCAAAAGAAAAAATCTATGCTGAATTCACTAAAGGAATAATCAAAGGTTCAAAAACATTAAATCTTAAATCTAAAGATGATAGTTCATTACTTGAGGCTAACTGGGATGTTAAAATGTCAGGATTGGCTGGTATGTTTACTGGTATGATTAAGAAGCATATACGTAGTGGGACGGAACAAGCACTAGAATCAATAAAACAAAAGGCTGAGAGTTCATAATTGATAAACATAGTACTAGATATCATCAATTACATACTTGTTGCAATTTTAATCGGAGTTTCAGCAACGTGGATTGCTTTAATAAAATCCATGTTAAGGACATTCAACGAATCACCATTTTTGGATAAATTCGAAAAAAAGGAACATGAAAAACTAAAGGTCTCAATAATTTTACCTGCACGAAACGAAGAAAAATTTATTGAGAAATGTCTTGATTCCCTCATAAAACAGGATTACGATAACTATGAGATTGTAACAATTAATGATTCGTCAAATGATTCAACCGGAGATATAATAAAAAAATATTCTGAAAAATTTCCCAAAGTAGTTTTTGTAGATGCGAAACCAAAACCAGATGGATGGATGGGAAAGAACTGGGCATGCATTGAAGGATACAAGAAGGCTTCAGGAGATTTATTGCTATTTACTGACGCAGATACGGTCCACACAAGTTCTGTGATTTCTCTTGCCGTATCTCACTTGTTATCATTAGAGCTTGATGCGCTAACAGTTATTCCAAGAATGCTATGTTTAGATAAAATAACGAAAATAACATTGCCAATGATTTCCACATTCTTACATACAAGATTTTCTGCTTTACGAGTGAATGACACATCAAAAGGCACTGGATATTTTTTTGGAAGTTTTTTCATCATGAAAAAATCTACTTATGATTCAGTTGGAACACATGAAGGTGTGAAAGGCGAACTAGTTGAAGATGGCGCACTTGGAAGAAAAGTTAAAGAATCTGGCTTCAAAATGCGCATGGTTAGGGGTGAGCATCTTGTTGATGCGGTATGGGCAAGAGACATGCATACATTATGGAATGCGCTGAAGAGACTCATGATACCACTGTATCTACAAAATGCAAAAATTGCTGTAGGAAGTTTTTTTGGTGTTTTATTTTTATTATTTATGCCATTCCCGATATTGGGATACTCGATAATTTTTTTCAATAGTACGGATTCATTTTTGATACTTTTTGTAATATCATGCATTGCCTCTATACTTGTGTACATCGGAGGAATATTAGATGCAACGAAGGGACTTGATCTGAAAATAAAATACTCGTTATTTGCACCTGTTGGCAGCTTTATTGTAGTTAGTGGCTTTTTGGCTGGTTTAACTCAAGCAAAAAGTGAAACCGCATTATCATGGAGAGGTAGAACATATCATATGAAGGGTCAAGTTCAAAAATCCATTAATGTGTAGAATAGTTTATAGATAAAAAATAAGAGGCTGTAAACACTTGGCAAAATCTGGATTTGTTGTTGGAGGTATCATAGGTGCTACTGCAATCATCTTACTCTTTACATTCATTCTCATTCCCTCACAAGAAATTGGAACACCTGATCTAATCACTTCAAATGGTCATGATGCTACAACATTAGGAGATGTATTATCATCATCAAAAAGCAATCTCACTTTGGTAGAATTATTTGAAAAATCTGAAGAGAGTGTTGTGAAAATCAAGGTTGAAAGAATTGGCTCGGCAACAGATACTGGTGGTCTGGGCTCTGGTTTCGTTTATGATAATCTTGGTCATATTATTACAAATGCACATGTTGTTGATGGTGCCAATAAGGCAACGGTAACATTTTTGGATGGTAGTCAATATAATGCTGAAATAATAGGAGAAGACAGATTTACTGATATAGCAGTCATCAAAGTTAGTGAAAAACCACGTTTGTTACATCCATTACAAATGGGTGATTCATCATTACTTCAGGTTGGTGAACAGGTAGCTGCGATTGGAAATCCATTTGGACTTTCAGGTTCAATGACTTCCGGAATTGTAAGTCAGATGGGAAGATTGATAGCTACTCCAGACACAGCATTTTCAATTCCAGATGTTATTCAAACTGATGCGGCAATAAATCCAGGAAATTCAGGTGGACCGTTATTGAATATGAAGGGGCAAGTAATCGGAATCAATACAGCAATCCAGTCTATAACTGGGGGAAACAGCGGAATTGGATTTGCTGTTCCATCAAACACTGTCTCAAAAATAGTGCCTGTCCTAATAGAAGATGGGAAGTATCATCATCCATGGATTGGCATCACAGGTCAGGATATTGATCCAGATCTTGCCCAAGCTCTACAACTCAAACAGACAAAAGGATTCATGATCATTACAGTTGTAGATGGTAGTCCTGCAGACAAAGCTGGATTAAAAGGAAGAACAATCACACTTGAAACTGGTGGTAAGGAATATCCAGCAGGCGGTGATATTATAATTTCTGTAGATGATAAGGAAGTAAGAAAAATCAGTGATATACTGATTCACTTGCAGCGGGAAAAGTCCGTAGGTGATACGATGGTGTTGGGAGTACTAAGGGATGGAGAATTTTTACATATAACTTTGGAATTAGTTGAAAGGCCAGATCTGTAATTAAAAATCAAAAATAAATACTTGAAATCAGGCATCTCTTCTGTTGAGCAGATTAGAATTTGATTTTGAGCCTTTGAACAAAGTTTTGGATGGCAAGGAAGTTACAAAAGATGAGGCTCATGAGATTTTTTTGTATTCAGAATACAATTCAGGAAAAATTTTCAAAGTGGCGAGCAATCTTCGCGACCAGCATAAGGGAAAAGTAGTTTCTTTTTCTAAGAAGGCGTTCTTTAATATCGTAAATCTTTGTAGGGATACATGTTCCTATTGTACATACAAGGCTGAAATTGGAGAATCCAAGCTTTCAATGATGAATATTGCTGACGTGAAAAATCTAGCAAAATCAGCGGCAAAACTCAGATGTACGGAAGCATTGCTTGTTACTGGTGAAAGTCCAGAGCAAGAATATGATGAGGCTGCAAAATGGCTTAGAAAAAATGGATTTTCATCCACTGGCGAATACTTGGCTCATTGTTCTGAATTAGTATTAGCTGAAGGACTCTTTCCCCATACAAATGCTGGAAATCTTAACAAATCTGAGATGAATGAACTGAAAAAAACAAATGTCAGCATGGGACTCATGTTAGAAAACTCTAGCCACAGACTTGTAGAAAAAGGAATGCCGCATCACGATGCACCAAGCAAGGATCCAAAAGCAAGAATCCAGATTCTAAAAAATGCGGGCGAATTAAAAATTCCCATGACTACGGGAATTTTGGTTGGAATAGGCGAGAATGAACTTGAGATAATTGACTCTCTTTTTACAATCAAAGCACTTCATGAACAATTTGAAAACATTCAAGAAATAATCTTACAAAACTTTGAACCCAAACAGGATACAAGGATGAAAGATCATCCATCTACACCTCATCAATATTTTAAGAGAATAGTAGCCATGGCAAGAATAATTTTACCCGAAATGAATATCCAAATTCCGCCAAATCTATCACCTGATAATTACAATGACTTTCTTGACGTTGGAATAAATGATTGGGGAGGAATCTCACCCATAACTGTGGATTATGTTAACCCAGAATTCGCTTGGCCACAAATTAACACCTTGGAAAACAAATGTGCTGAACAGAGTTTTGAATTAAAGGCACGCTTCCCAGTATATCCAAAATTCATTAAGATGATTAATCCTAATCTAAAAGAAAAAATCGAAAAACTTTCCGATAATGAAAACTATGTTGGGAGGGAATTTTGGAGATGACTTTAGAAACTACAAATTTGGATTCAAAACTTAAACAGGCTGATCCAATCATTGCCGGAATACTAAGCAGCGCATTATCGGAAAAGGAAATCGACATAAAAGATTCTGTAATGTTATTTTCCGCAAAAGGAATTGAACTTGAACTTGTTTGCTCCGTAGCTGACGAACTTAGAAAAAGAAGAGTGGGAGATGTTGTAACATATGTTGTAAACAGAAACATCAATTTCACAAATGTCTGTATAAAGCAGTGTGGCTTTTGCGCATTCAGCAGGGATTTCAGGGAAGAAGAAGGTTATCTCCTCCCAGTAGAAGAAATAGTTAGAAGAGCAAAAGAGGCACATGAACTAGGTGCGACGGAAGTTTGCATACAAGCTGGTCTCCCACCTGACATGGACGGCGAACTGTATGAGAAAATTTGCCGTGAGATAAAGAAAGAAATTCCAAAGATGCACATTCATGGATTTTCACCTGAAGAGATTTTGTATGCGGCAACAACAAACGGCATTACGATAAGAGATTACCTTTTGAGATTGAAAAATGCGGGAGTCGGTACGATTCCAGGAACATCAGCTGAAATTTTAGATCAAAAAATGCGTGATAAAATTTCGCCGGGCAGAATTTCTGTTAAGGACTGGATTAAGATTATCAAAACTGCCCACAAGATTGGGATAAGGTCAACGTCAACCATGATGTATGGTCACATTGAAAGTTATGTGGACCGTGCCAATCACATTGGAATCATTCGCAAAATACAGAAGGAGACTGGAGGATTTACCGAATTTGTGCCGCTCAATTTCGTACACACAGAAGCGCCCATGTACAAACATGGCTTGCACAAGGGAATTCAACCTGGCGCTGATTCAGACGACATAATGCTGACACATGCGGTTTCCAGAATCATGTTGAACAACTGCATCGACAACATACAGATGTCATGGGTAAAAACGGGTGAAAAAATGTCACAGCAACTACTGAAATGTGGCGCAAACGACTTTGGAGGAACACTGATCAATGAAAGCATCTCAACTGCTGCAGGCTCACAGCATGGCCAGCTGTTGAAGCCAAAGCAAATCCGACGCCTTGTTAGAGATGTTGGTAGAATTCCCGCAGAGAGAAATACTACATACAAAATTCTCAGAACGTTTGAAAATGAACCAAATGAAGAAGAGTTGGACAGTGTAGATGATTCAAAGTTTGGTTCTTATTTTGATTTGATCAAAATTAAAAAATTCAGGTACGAAAGAACCTAGATCATCTTTATCAGAAACCGAGTAGTAGGTCGTAGATGGTATTTTTTGATAGGTTAAAAAAGAAACCAAAGAACAGCGAAAAAACATACCCATCAGACGAGGAATTAGAAAAAATGTCTGATGAAGATTTAGCTAAGATGGTAGAAGAAAATACAATAGAAACATATGATGTTTCACATATGGATTTAGAGAAAGGTATTCCAGCAAAATATACGGGAGTTGACATTACATTACCAGCTAATGTGATGATAGAAATATCGAAAAGAAAGGGACTTGATTACATTAATCCATTAAAAAGAGAAAAGAAAGCAAGAGGAAATTTTGGAGATAACTTTGACGTTTAAGGAGATAATGAAAATTGATAATCGCGAGGA
>JACNGK010000059.1:6982-10054 GCA_014384145.1 Nitrososphaerota archaeon | reverse complement strand
TCGAATGATGCTTCGAAGAATTATATCTACAATGAATAGATTATCGCTAAAATTTGACATGGGCGAGATGGTTGATACACAAATTGATTATCTTAAAAACACATATCCTGAACTAGAAAAAACACGTGAAGACATCAAGACGATAATTGGAATTGAGTCTGACAGATATGAAAATTCAAAATTAAGAATGGAAAAAATTGTAAGTAACTTAAATCAGAAACCTACAGTTGATGATTTGATTAGACTTTACGAATCAGATGGTGTAACACCAGATTATCTAAAGGAAATGAAGGTAATTTCTGATATTCCATCTACATTTTATAGTAAATTATCTGAATTGCATCAATCAAAGAAGCAAAAAGAACAAGACCAAGTTTCATTAGAAGGGTTATCAGATACTGAACTTTTGTATTATGGTGATGACCCAAAAGAGTTTGATGCAAATGTCCTAAAATCCTTTGACAAGTATGTAGTGTTGGATAAAACTTCGTTTTATGCAAGAGGTGGTGGACAGGAACCAGACCATGGAACAATTGAAAATTTTGAAGTTGTTGATGTAAGCAAACATGGTAATATCATAGTACATGAACTCAAAAATGGCATTCCAAAGGAAGGCAGTACTGTTTCATGTATTGTTAATTCAAAAAGAAGAGATGGTATCACAAAAAATCACACAAGTACTCATATTCTTAATTCATCCTCCCGAAGCGTTTTAGGATCGTGGGTTTGGCAACATTCTGCATTTAAAGAAGAAGATCATGCAAGACTAGACATAACACATCATTCCGCTTTGACTGATGATGAAATTACAAAAATTGAGGATCTAGCTAATTCTGTCGTTAGGAAAAACATACCGGTGACAATTGAGAATTTTGATAGAGGAACTGCTGAGCAAAAATATGGATTTAAAATATATCAAGGAGGAATTGTTCCAGTAAAATCAATTAGAATTGTCTCAATTGAGGATTTTGATATAGAAGCATGTGGTGGAACACATGTTAAGCAAACAGATGAGATTGAACTAATAAAAATTACAAGAACAAAAAGAATTCAAGACGGTGTGGTGAGAATTGAGTTTGTTTCAGGAGATACTGCTCTAGATTATGTTAAACAGCATGATGCTGACTTGATAAAAAAATCATCTGAATTAAAAGACAAAACTGAATTAAAAGAAAAAAGACAGGAACAAAAACAAGAATTAAGAGAAAAGTTTCCACTTTTAGTTGAAAATATAATTCAAAGTAAAATTGGCTCAACCATTGTAGATGAAATCGTTGTTGATATTACAGAGCCTGGAAAACCAAATTTTTGTTGTACAGATAGTGATCAATATGATGAATTTTTTCATATTGGTTTGGGAGAAAAACTAATCGAAAAGGATCCATGGATGGTTTACTGTGGTGTTTTTGAAGATGGAGATAAAATTCGAGCAATAATTTATTCAGGCGATCAAGCTGCAAATGACAAAAAAGCAGGAGATATTGCAAAAATTGTATCTGAAATACTTGGAGGAGCTGGTGGTGGTAACCAAAGGTTTGCTCAGGGAGGAGGAAAGGACAAATCTAAAAAAAATGATGCAATAGAGAAAGTAAAATCAGTGGTTTTGGAAGTGTAAAATTATGGAAATAGATTGGAGTGCAATTGATAAAAAATGGCAAAAAAAATGGTCAGAAAATAATGATCATGAAATTGACTCTAACAATAAAGAAAAAAAATTCATAACTGTAGCATATCCTTACCCAAACTCACCACAGCACATAGGTCATGGTAGAACATACACCATTGCAGACGTTCATTCGAGATATCTGAGAATGAAAGGATTTAATGTGTTATTTCCAATGGGATTTCACTATACTGGGACACCAATTCTTGGTATGGCAAAAAGAGTAGAAGCGAACGATGCTGAATTAATTGAAGGATTCAAAACGTTATACAAAGTTCCTGAAGATAAAATTAAGGAATTTGTGGAGCCTGTAAAGATTGCTGATTATTTTCATGAAGAGATTAAATCAGGTATGATTGAGATGGGCTACTCGATTGATTGGAGAAGAGAATTTACTACAATTGATCCTGCTTACCAAAAATTCATAGAGTGGCAATTTAGAAATCTAAAAGAAAAAAATCTCATTGTACAAGGTTCACATCCTGTTGGATGGTGTCCAAAGGATCAAAATCCAGTTTCACAGCATGATACACTTGGGGATGTAGAACCTGATTTCACGGAATACATTGTCATTAAATTTGATTTGAACGGAGTAAAAATTCCTGTTGCAACATTAAGACCTGAAACATTATTTGGGGTAACAAATATCTGGATAAATCCTCAAGTTATGTATCAAAAAATTAAAGTGAACGATGAGATTTGGATCACTAGCCCAGAATGTGCACGGAAACTAGAGTTCCTAGAAAAAAAAATTGAAGTGATAGAAGACGTTTTGGGAAGTGACTTTGTTGGCCAAAGTGCTAAAGCTCCACATAGTTCTGATTCAGTATTAATTTTACCAGCCAGTTTTGTAAAAAGTGATAATGGAACAGGAATTGTGATGTCTGTTCCTGCACATGCACCGTTTGATTACCAAGCTCTACTAGATTCCAAATCTGGAAAAAATAAATCAATAAACAGCGATCTTCTAAAGAATATTCAAAATATTGAACCAATTTCTATGATAAATACAGAAGGTCTTGGTAACATTCCTGCAAAAGACATTGTAGAAAAGATGGGAATTTCACACCAAGATGACCCAAAATTAGAAGAAGCCACAAAAGAGATCTACTCAAAAGAATTCTATGAGGGAATTCTAGCGAATAATACAAAACAATTTGCAGGAAAAAAAATTTCTGAATCAAAAGACGAGATTAAAGAATGGATTACAAAAATTGGAAGTGCAGATATTCTATTAGAACTGACAAATTCTCCAGTAAAATGTCGTTGTGGAACTGAATGCGTTGTAAAATTATTAAGTAATCAATGGTTTTTAGATTATTCAAATAAAGACTGGAAACAAAAGGCTCATAGATGCTTTGAGGGAATGAATATTCTTCCTAATGAAATACGTTCTGAGTTTGATAAAG
>JACNGK010000059.1:0-6181 GCA_014384145.1 Nitrososphaerota archaeon | reverse complement strand
TATGATTTTGATTCTGAACTGCAATGGTACCTTAAAAGAACAAAATCAAAACAAAGAACAAATATTTCTGGAATTCTTCACAAAATTTTGTCGTCCAGAGTTTTAATGCTCTCGCCTTTTGCCCCACACATAGCAGAAGAAATATGGGAAAAACTAGGCAATTCAGAATTAGCTTCAAAATCAGCATGGCCTTCATCTATTGGAATAGAAATTGATTCAAAATCAATTCAAACTGAAACATTGCTAAAATCAATTATTGAAGACATTAACAATATTCTAAAAGTAACCAAAATTTCGCCAAAAAAAATTACAATTTACACTGCAGAACAATGGAAATCTAAAGCCTATAATTCAATTCTTAAAAATGTGCTAGATGGTCAAACGAACATAGGCACAATCATAAAATCATTAATTACAAATAAGGAAACAGAACAAATCAAAAAAGATCCTGATTTTGTAAAAAAAACACTCAACGATATTCTATCGGAACCTGTTGAACTAAGAAAGGGAAGAATGGACATTGGTCAAATAGATGAAAAGCAAATAATTAGTTCAGAATTATCATCACTTGTAAAAAATGACTATGATGTTGAGCTTAGTGTTTTTTCCGAATCAGACTCTGAAAAATATGATCCTAAAAATAAAGCAAAAGCCGCTAGGCCATTCAAGCCAGCCATACTAATCGAATAGAGATGGTATTTATTTTGTTAAAATTAGTTTGATTTAGAATGAAAATCGCTGTTATGAGTATGGGAGTTGCCGGCAGTTATCTAGTTTCTAGATTGAAAAATGACCATGAGGTGGTAGGTTTTGAAAGAATGGATGAGGTTAAACATGACTCAATTTGTGCGTGGGGATCCATCAAATCTACTATGGTAGATTTATGCAAGAAATCAGGTATTGATTTTGAAAAATATGTTGTACATGATGGCAAAAAAATGCATGTTGATATGAATAACCAAGAAAGATTTCAAATTGGGTTACATGGATTATGTACATACGAAAAGTTGAGTTTGATTAAGGATTTCATCAAGGATTCTGAAGTTAATTTTGGAGTAAATAAAAAACTAGAGGAATTAGAATCAGAATTTGATATTATAGTTGACTGCACAGGATTTCATCGAATTTATTTACCAAAATTAGAACAGGACTTCTGTCTGCCTACATATGAATACAAAATTGAATATGAAAATGGAGTGCCCTTTGATGACTTTTACATAAAACCATTTCCTCATATGTCAGGTTATTTTTGGTATTTTCCAATGGGTAAGAACCTTGCACATATTGGTGCAGGTGACTATAACAAACAACACGTAGAAGAAACTAACAAATTCTTTAAGAAATATGGAGGCAAAGTAACAAAAACTGTAGGTCGTCCGATAAGACTTGCTACACCAAATCTATGTAAACCATTTTACAAAGGAAAAGTTGTTGGAGTAGGTGAATCTATTGGAACTGTTTATCCTTTACTTGGTGAAGGGATTATACCAAGTATGATGTGCGCAGATATTTTTGTAAAAAATCTTGGTGATAATGAAAGTTATGAAAAAGAAGTTGATGAGTATTTTAAAATTTACGGAAAAGTTTTCAATTTTATAAGAAGTAAACTACATAATAAATTTAGTGTGTTAAGAATGATGCCTGATCTCCTTTCTATATTTCGATACATGAAAAAGAATGAAGAAAGATTTGGAATGGAAATTAACATGCGTGACTTGATGAAGGTCGCAAAAGCCTAACCTAAACTTATTGAACCTAATCCTTCTCGCATAGTTCCGCTAGACTTTGTGTTGTAATCATATATTATTTCAGAGTATTCATGTAAAATTTCTTTCATGGAATCAATTGAATCATCAAGATAAAAACCTGGACAGTCACCAGTAAACTGAAAAGTAGCGTGAACTCTTGCATTGCCTTTATCATTTTGTAGCCATGTTGAAAATGGATATAGATAACAAACTCCTGGTCTAGTTGGGTGAATACCACAAGAACCTTCCTCATCTAGAAATCTGCATTTGATATGAGTACCATCATCTGCTTCTGTTTCATCTTCCTTTCGTTTCAAATTAATACTAGTTAATGTGGTAGAACCACCTCCAGGACTTGGTTCCTGCCAAGTAGCTATTACTGTTTCATTTTTTATAAAATCAGATGTTTTTTGATATTTCATTCCAGCTCCGATTGTTATCAAATCATCGGAAGTCAAAGGAAGTCTACCTTGCCTTGTGCAGCAATTTGAACAGTCTGGCCAATAACATTTCCAAAGAATAAATTTTTTTATTTTAGTCAAAAATGGTATATGAAATACAACATCTCCTATTTTTATAGAATTTTCAGAAACATCATCACGTCTTCCTAAATGAAAATCTTTGATTACTGAATCTATATCCCAATCCTTTTCTAAAAGTTCTAATGATTTTGCAATCTCATTGTGGGACACGAATTATAATAGTGTAAAATCATGTATTAATGTTGAGCGAAAAAGGCAAGTATGCTACAGCAACACAAAATAGAAGAACCGTTTGGGAAAAAATTATCTGGCCGTTAATTTTAGAAATTGATGACGTAACATTCAGTATAAAACAATATCAAAAAAAACGTGATGAAGCATGCCAAGAAAATAACTATAAAATTTCAGAAATATCAAGAGGATTAGCATCATTATTACAGAAAGGAATTATTGTCAAAGAGAATAATATGTATTCGATACATTACAGATTAATCGCGTATATGAGAGTAAAAGCGGATTGTGATTACCCTACTGCAATTAACGAATCAAGAATGAAATGATTATATTCTAATTTTTTTGACTTGTGTTTGAAGCCCGGTAGTGTAGTGGCAAGCATAGGGGATTCTGGATCCCTTGACCTCGGTTCGAGTCCGGGCCGGGCTAAATTATCTAGATGCTTGAGCTATTCGCTCTAATTCGTTCTTTTTCTTGACAGAAGGTGCAGCAGTATCATTATTGGCTGAAAGAATTAGATGTTCAGCCAAATATTCCTCGATTGCTTTTGGATTAGAAAATGTGGCTTCTTTCACCCCATCAGCAATAAATCTCAATGCTAGATCAACTCTTCTTATTGGTGCTACATCTACAGACACGTGATACACTGTTCCACCATATACAATTCTGGTAGTGTCTTCGTTTGGTGCAGAGTTTTCAACAGCACGCACTAAAATTTCAATGGGATTTTTTCCTGTTTTGTGATAAATTATTTCGAAGGCGGTTTTTACCACATTGAATGTATGAAATTTTTTTCCCGCCATTCTTCCAGTATTTTTGGCATATTTTTTGCCAAAGTGCATCATTTTATTTACTAATCGTTCAACTATGTTAACATCAGCTTTATTGAATCGCTTTAATGCCGAACGTCCAAAACTCATTGGCAATATTGTTTCTTTTAGAGATATAGCAGTTTTAAGACCAACATCTTGTATTACTATTTCAGATATATCCCATTTTCTAAATAACAAAAGTTTTTGCGTTGTCATTTTTTTATCTTCTTGGTTTTTCTTTCTTACCTATTACTAATTGTTTTAATGATGTATCGTTTACTTTGAACACTTTGTATCGTACTCCAGGAATGTCTCCCATGGCGCCACCCTGAGTAGCACCCATGCCTTCAATATGTACTTCATCGTGTTCATCAATAAAGTTCATTGCCCCATCTCGTGGTAAAAATGCTGTTACAGTTTTTCCATTCTTTATTAATTGAACACGAACACATTTTCTAACAGCAGAATTTGGTTGTTTTGCCTCGATACCAACTTTTTCCAAAACAATCCCCCTTCCTTGGGGAGCACCACCTAATGGGCTGGATTTTTTATCCAAACCTAATTCTCTTCGTTTATATGTTGATATTGACCACCGCTGACGTTTCTTCTTCATCTTCAAAATTCTGCCTGCAAACAAACCAAGTGGTGATTTTGCCAAATATTACATCTCCAATTGTGTTACTGTGGGACTGTTTATTAGAACACTTGAAATATTGAAATATTTTTTGGCAAATAGTCTAGCCTTTTCAGCATTACATCCTGCACGACCAACTACTAAGCCTTTCTTACCATGATCAACAATTATTATTGCCTGTGATGACCCATCCGGTTTTGTATCAAGTTTTACTTCGTTCACGAATTTAGGATTTAAAATATTTTTTAAAAATTTTATTGGATCATCAAAGTATTCAATTAGTTCAACATTCCGTTTTATAATATTTTTTAGAGATTTTATATTAGAACCACCCTTGCCGATGGCAAGGCCCATCTTACCCTCCTGTACTACAAAAATAATTTTATCTTGCACCTCATCTTCCACACAGTCACGGGCAGTTGCTTTTGTAACATTTTGAAAAAGTGACATCAAACGCATTTGATCTGTTGATAATTTTATTGATTGTGGCATGGTGTTTGTATTGCTGAACTATTTCTTGGTCTCATTTAAACTTAGATAGATTTTTTCAAAATTAATTTGTTTCATGTTCTTTTATAATTGCTTGTACATTTGTGGCAGATAACGAATTAAGGGAAATTGCTGATACGCGAAATTGTAATCCGCAAAGTTTTCCTAAGGTTATAGATGTATCATTAAAGTGCAATAAAGGCACGCTGTCATTTTGTGCACTTTCCTCGATTTTTTTAGCTGTTTCAGTAGAAACTGATTGCGAAATTACAACTAATTTACTATTTTTCATGGAAGATACTACTTGTTTTGTACCAAGAGTATGTTTTCTTTCCTTAATTGCGTCTGTTAGTGCTTTTTCTAATAGTTTTGCCATGGCTAGATTATTTTTTTGTTTTAGGTTTCATAAATATATCCACCGTTCCACTTCCAATTGGTATCTGGCTTCCAACTATTACATTTTCAGTAATTCCTTTCAATTCTTCAATCTCTCCTAATTTTGCAGCATTTGCAATAGTAGGCACTGTTATTTCAAAAGCTGCTCTTGCAAGAACACTATCTTTTGTTCCTGCAATTCCATGACGACCAATTTGTTGAAGATGGCCTTTATGGCACATCAGATCAGCCACTAACATAAGATACCGTACATCAACTTCTAATCCTTGGTTTTCTAGGGTTGCTTTGAGTTCATTAATGAGTGCATTTCTTGCTGCTTCTATTCCCAAGACAGTACTAATTTCAAACACATTGTTTGTTCTAACATTATTCTTATCAACTCCCTTAACTGAAAGGATTTCGGATAGATTTGATCCTGTTGTTTGAATTAACCACTCTCCATTTTCTTCCTTAAGTGTTAGACGCGCTATATCGGGTACACCCCTTACCGTAGTTTTAAGCACTTTATTTCGCAAAGCAACTACTGTTGCAGCATCAGCTTCATCAACTAATTGTAAAGTAATGGTATCATTATCACCTATTGCTTTGAATTTCTTGTTTGTTTCTAAAGCAGCCATCATGTCTTCGAATGTGCATCCTCTAGTTTTTAGTCGAGCATCATCAATAGTGAGTGTAATTTTAGTTTGATAATCAGTTTCTACTGGATGAATTACCAAATCCTTCACAGTTGTTTGTAAGATGTTTTTCGCTGTTTCAATTGCTTTTTCTTTAGAAGATTTTGAATCTTTATCAAGATAAATATCCATTGAAGGAGTAGATGGTTTTTTACGTGCGTCAACCAATTCAATAATTCTTGGTAAACCATGAGTTACATTTTTCTCAGCAATTCCAGCAGTATGAAAAGTTCTAAGTGTCATTTGAGTACCAGGTTCTCCAATAGATTGTGCAGTAACAATACCAACCGCCTGCCCAGGTTCAACTTGGGATTTATCATACAGTTCAAGACCTTTTTTGCAAACATTTTCCAGCCCTGCTTTGGATAGATTAGATTTATGTAATCCATCATTGACCATTGAGGTCAATCTTGGATTGAACGTCTTTGTGTATTTTTTAGATATATTATTTATCTCGTCTTTGGTTGCTTTGCTGCCAGAATCTATAATTGATTCAGATTCAATTAATCGATTGATGTTAAATGCTTCTCCATGATCACTTTTTGCTACATCTATACCATCCTCACCATACAAAAATTGTACAATGTGACCATGTGGATCTCTTACAGTATTATCATATTCTAATCTAATATGCTCAAGTGCATTGATTAGCCTTCGCTGCATATATCCACTTTGTTGTGTTCTTACAGCAGTATCAACAAGTCCCTCTCTT
>JACNGK010000034.1:0-10188 GCA_014384145.1 Nitrososphaerota archaeon | reverse complement strand
CGCGTCACAGGGTTGGAAACCCCGAATACTAACCAGGCTATACTATGACCGCATAGGTTGCAAATTTTTTTGCTTACATAAAAATTGTTTTTTACGATTTATCCTGATGTACAGCCGCTATATCCACAATCTATGCATATATTACATCCTTCAGCAAAAATAAGCTTGTTTTTGCATACAGGACACAAAGTTTCTTCTTTTTCTTGTTCCGTGACAGTCTGCGTTATCTTGTGCGAATCTTCTAGCTTGATAGCTGATAACGCATTATGAATTTGAGATTTAATGTACTCGTTTTTAATATTATTTGAGATATAATTTGTAATATAATCACTTGGTGTTACTTCAAATCTCTTTTCTGAATCTTCACTTGTCATATGCAAGACTTGTTTGTGTCTAGAACCATCTCTATAAACTGTTATTCCTTTTAATCCCATCTCATGTGCCAAAAGATACGAAGCCTTAACGTCATCAACAGATACATCATTTGGCATGTTAATTGTCTTGGCAATTGCATTTGAAATCCAATCCTGCCATACCGCTTGTGCCAAAAGATGATCAGACCAATGTATGTCCATTGCAGTAACAAAGATGTTTTGGATCCAATCTGGAATTTCAGGTATTCCTTTAACAGAACCATAGTTATCAGCTACCTTTGCAAGTAGTTCTTCACTATACAGATTATTTTCTTTTAAAACCTGTTCAAATATTTTATTGGTGTAAAAGAATCTACCTACTGTAACTCTCTTTTCGAAAACAAGTGCAAAGTTTGGTTCCATCCCATTAGAACAATCAGCTAGCATAGATAGTGTACCAGTAGGTGCTACTGTCGTAGTCAATACATTCCTAATTCCATACTTTTGGATCTTTTCAATAAGAGCATCCCAATCATAATATTGTTCTTCTTTTGGTTTTTCATAATATCCTGAAACCGGAATCTTTCCTTCTGGATATTCTGTTTTAGAACATAGTGGGAATTCACCTCTACTCTTTGACAGTGCAACACTTTCTTCCATGGAGTAATATGTAAGTGCCTCAGCGAGTTTTAATTGAAAGTCATAACCTTCTTTTGAGTTGTATGCAATTCGTAGTTTGTATAATAGATCAGCTACTCCCATGACACCGAGTCCTATCCTGCGGGACTCTTTTGACGCAACATCAATTTCTGGCACAGGATATAGATTTACATCTATAATATTGTCCAAATATCTTGTGGTTTTTATAATAATTTCCTCATATCTTTGCCAGTCAAACTCATACTGACCATCAGCTTTCCTTTTAACAAGATTCGCCAAATTGATTGAACCCAAGTTACAAGATTCGTATGGGTAAAGGCTTTGCTCACCACATGGATTAGTTGCACGGAGTGGACTACCACGTGCTTTGGCAAACACATTATACTTGTTAATATTATCAAAGAAGATTAATCCCGGTTCTGCACTCTTCCAAGCTGATTGAGCTATCAAATCAATCAAGTGATGTGCATTTATTTCCCCAGCTGATGAGTTATCTTTTGGAGAACGTAGCGTATATTTTCCATCCTCAGAATTTACAAGTACGTCCCAAAAGTCCTTCCAGACACCAACACTAACATTGAAGTTTTCTAAGACTCCAGGCTCCGTCTTGTTTGTAATGAATTTCTCTATATCTGGATGCCAAACTTCCATAATTCCCATATTTGCGCCACGTCTTTTGCCACCCTGTTTCACTACTTCAGTCACAGTATTGATTATATTCATAAAAGATACTGGTCCTGATGCTACTCCAGAAGTAGAGGCTACAATCTCTCCCTCATCACGCAGATCAGAATAGTTGATTCCTACACCTCCACCAGACTTGAAAATCAAGGCAGCATCAGAGGTTGTTTTCATTATTGATTGCATATCATCAGGCATCCCTAAAACAAAGCAGGCAGAAAGTTGGCCTAAACGCCCACCTGCATTCATCATGGTAGGTGAATTTGGCAAGAAATCTTGAGATGTCATTAACTCATAATATTCTGATATTCTGTCAGCATATACATCAAATTTTTTGGAAGCAAGCATGGTTAAGAGTTCCTTGAATGATACTTTCATCATTCCTTGCTTTGCCAGATCAAGATAGCAGTTTATGAGACATCTAAAGTGCCATTTATTGAGATGATAGCCCCCTATCTTGAATTTGTAGTTAAAATCATCTAGTTTTTTGAGGTATTCTGCTGCTTCCTCTATATTTTGTGATATACCACCATCTTTGGTGAATAGATAATTGTCTCTTATTAGGTCAGAAATGCTAACTAGGATAGCAACCCTTTCAAATAATTCGGTTGGCTTTTCAGTAATTTCGTTTTTATTATCACGAAAAAGATAGCGTGATGCCATAACCCTTAAACAATTAATATCGAAAGATTTTCCTACTGAATCTAGCTTTTTAGTATTTAACACCTTCATCTTTTCTTCTCTAACCTTTCTGCGCTCATGGCGATATAGGATATAGCTCTTGGCGATGTCACTATGGCCTTGATCGATCAGAGTTGATTCGACTAGATCCTGAATAGATTCAACGCTTGGTGGGTTATTGGCTGAAAATCCATGCTCGGTCAATTTGGTTAAAACGCCATCGGAAAGTTTGATCGCAAGTTCCTTATCTGGTTTGTTTGACGCCGAGAATGCTTTGTATATGGCATTTAATATTTTGTCCCTGTTAAAGTCTGAAACTGATCCATCTCTCTTCCTAACTTGAGAAATAGAATGCTCTATCTGTGATTTATTATCTACCAACGTCTCCCCTCCAAACTGTTGAGTTGTTATCCATATAACATTTCTGTAAAGGAATTTTTGATCTAAGATCTAATTTAGCTCAATTTTTCTAACCATATTTCAAAAACCTGACAATCATGAAATCGACTGTTTGATAAGAAAATTGGGTGATCTAGATAATATATGTAGACTTGCAGGTAGGACATTTATCATCAAGTTTTTCATCTTTGAATCCACAGTTACCACAGATTGATACTTGCATAACAGGCTTGAATGAGCTAGTAATGTTAGCCCCTTTCTCAATGACTTTTTTGATCTCGCTTGTCTTAGTGCCTTTTGGTATAGTAATACGTGTCAATAATCCACCATTGAGAGTTTTATCAATTTTGTTGCACTCTGTGATCTCCGCACTTTTTCCAGTTAGGCTTGATATCTTGCCAATGTTAAATACAATTCCCTGCGAATAAGTTTCAGTTGAGATCGCTAAGCTGGTATGTTCTTGAATTGAATCAGGATTTAATAGACCGGTGGTGATTTGTTGGACAGAGTTTTTTCCATATTTTTCACCATCTAAAGAGATGAATCTTTCAGATCCATCACTCTCAGTCATGGTTACGATAACATTTATTCCAAGTTCTCTGCCTTTCTTTGATGCAATATCTACAGCAGTTTCAATTACCTTGTATAGAATCACTTGTCCATCTTTGTTATTTTTGAATCCAAGTATACCATAAACTGCATTATGTAAACCTACTAGGTTGACCACCAAAGTGACTGTGGCACGTTCCATGTACTGTGTATTAGCAGCAAGTATTGGATTAACCGCCAGCCTGATTAGATTAGAGATGCTTTTGTTGCGTAAAGCCATAGAATCTAAAGCGGGTTTCATTAGCAATGCAAGTCTTGCTCGAAAATAAGTTTCGTCTTTGTTTGATTCAAATGCCAAACGGGGCAGATTGATAGACAATGAACCCAAATGTAATGCGGTAGATGTTGTATTTTTTGGACAAATGATCCCTTTCTGGGATGTGTTATGTTTCGCAAACACTACTTTGCCCCCAAGAGTAATAATTTCAGATAATATCTCTGATACGTCTGTTATCCGTCCCTTCTCATAATCAATAACAAGTCCTATCTTTGGAATTGGTGTAAGCTTTGCATATGTTTTGTAGGCAGAAAGTATAGTTTTTACAATTTTTTGCTCTGTTCCCAGTGGAATTCTAAATGAGACCACTGTTGATGTCTTACTATAGCCTATACTTGTAAAAGATGTTGTAAAGGAATCAACCAGTTTATGTTCAAGTTCAGGTAAATTTTTTGAATATTTTGAGAGTAATGATACTAGATCATCCATCACTACTTCCTGAGAAGCTTCCTTTGAGATGAGCGCTATTATCATGGATAATGCAGAAGAAAGATGATCCAGTGTCTTAACTGATGGAATTCTACAAACGCCAAGGGATTTCCCTTTGAGATCTATACCATCTTCGATCAATGTCTTTACATTTATGAATACGGCGTCTGGCAAAATTGACCATAATCCAAGATTTGTAATATGAAGATCACCTGCTAGATGTGCATCTGCTATATCCTTTGGAAGAGTGCTTGTGAGAAGATGTTCAGCAAATACAATTTGGCCAGTCTTGAATAACAATCCCTCTATACCATTATCTACATTTTCTGTATTTGTTATCATCTCTTGAACTTCAAATGTAGGAAGTCCAACTCTGGCCAGTTTGTGTCTGTATTCTTCGTGACCGTGTTCTAAGAGTACTGAATTAACCAATTCACGAATGAGCGAACCTGTTAGATATGCAGTCTGATATTTGTAAATACGGTTTTCAACCTCTTCAGTTATTTTTTGTGCCAATTCTAGTGGTAAGCTTCCCTCACGAACCAATGACTGGATTATTTTCTGAGAATTAAACTCCTCAATTGAGTCATGTGATGTTCTTACATACATTTTGCCGCTTTCTATAATTGATCTTTCTTCAATCTGCCTTGCAAGGCTTAAGACAAGTTTGCCAAGATTTGTAATTGTGTATCTTCGTTCTGACTTATTTAATGCTACAAGTGATTGCCTTAACAATTTTCTTAAATGATATGCGAATTTGCCACTTTCTTTCTTTGATTTGAATCCTGCAAGAGATTTTAGTTCAGAATAAGTAAGTGGTCCTTTTGAGTTCAAGATTCTTAATATATCAATTCGATTTGGACTTGCCATAACAGAAAAGATCATTCTTACCCGTTTGGAAGTAGATTGAAGTACTTGGCTTCCAGATGGTTCCTCATCTAAACTAAGATCATCAAGATCATCTACATCATCAAGATCATCCACACCATCAAGAATCGTATCGGATTCAGGTTCGATCTCTTCCTCTAGATCTAATTTTTTGCTACTCCCCAATATAATTAATAAAAAAATAGAAGTAATTAAGGTTTGTAACCTGATCAAATTTTAAATTTTTTATTCAAAAAATAAAACATGTGGTTAAAAATAAAAAAATTTACTTACTTTTTTTCCAAGTCAAGCGAAAATTCAGTTGTCGAAAGTGCTTGCCCACAAGATGGGCATTTATTATTATAGTGTTTCATAACATCTTTTACAGATTTGAGTGTCTGCATTGTGGAAATTTTTTCACCGCACTTTCCACAGCTTATATCAGCAGACATTGATAAACATTCGGTGCCAAATCGTATTAAATTTTAAAAAATTTTTTTTCATAATATGCTAAAAATGATTTACAGTTTCTCTAAAACTATACCACGATCATCAAAATCAACCACCTTTACTGCAGCACCAATCGGAAGATCTCCAGGTTTTTGTATATTTGCTAAAAATCCTGAAATTCTTAAATCATAATCATCTAATTCCATTACAACCCAAGCATATGGAGCCAAGTCCTCAAATCCTGCCGGAGGAACAGTCATTATTGTATATGTGACAACCTTTCCAGTGCCTTTTAGAATAGAATTTTCAAATTCTTTACTGCCACATTTTGAGCAAAAATATACAGTTGCAAGATGTAGCTCATCACATTTTGTGCACTTTCTAGCAAGTACATTACCAGCCTTTGCTGCTTCAATAAATTCAGGTTTTGCAGACAATTTACACACTTTGAAAGATATGAACTGCACAACTGGCGCCAGTAGCACCAAAGTTTTGCGTTAATCCAATTTTTGCGTCATTAACGGTTCTCTCGCCAGATTGTCCTGTTAGTTGCTCAAATACTTCGACTATTTGACCAACACCAGTTGCGCCAATTGGATGTCCTTTGGATTTAAGACCGCCAGAGGGATTAATAGAAATTGAACCATTTAGTTTAGTTTCACCATTTCTTGCAGCAGTTGCACCAGTACCTTTCTCAAAGAAGCCTAGATCTTCTGTGTCAACAACTTCTGCGACAGTAAAACAATCATGAACTTCAGCAAAGTCAACATTTTTTGAAGTAATTCCTGCCATCTTGTATGCAGCTTCAGCTGCTATCTTTGTACTTGGTATTGTGGTAAGATGTTCACGTCCTTGCAACGCTGCAGGAGAACCACCACGTCCAGAACCAATTACTTTTACATAATCCTTTGAATGCTCTTTAGCAAATTTTTCATTACATAAAATGACAGAACTTGCCCCATCAGAGAACGGGCAGCAATCATATAATTTTAAAGGGCTAGCAACTACTGCTGAATTCATCACATCGTCAATTGTAATTTTTTTTCTAAAGTGTGCTTTAGGATTTAAAAAACCATTTTCATGATTCTTTACTGCAACACTTGCAAGATCTTCTTCAGTTGCATCAAATTCATGTAGGTATGCACGTGCCATTGATGCAAACAAACCAGGAAATGATGCTCCTGCTTGACCTTCATAAAAGAAATCAGAACAATAAGAAAAATAAGTAGTTGTCCAATCAGTACCTGTGTGTGTAACTTTTTCAGTACCGGTAACTAGTACAGCATCATAAAATCCTGCTGCAACATTTGCAAATGCTTCTCTAAAAGAAACAGAACCACTTCCACATGCAGATTCAATAGAAAGTGAAGGACATTCAGAAATTCCTAGGTTACTCATAACAACAGGACCCAAGTGTACCTGCTTGTCTGCAACACCAAATACATTGGAGATATAACCTGCTTGAATTTCTTTAGGTTCAATTCCAGCATTTTCAATTGCATCAACTGATGCTTGAACTGTAATATCAGAAATACTATCTTCTAATTTACCATACTTGGTGCTTCCAGCACCTAAAACACAAACTTTTTCCATAAAAAACGCTGACCAATTCCTTATAAAAATTCTTCATAAGTTTTGATAAGGGTAAATTTTACATATTAACAGTGCAAAAAAAAAATCATCTTTCAAAAGTTATACAAAAAAAGTTAAAACCACAGAATGTAATAAAACCCACAAAGAAAAAAATACAAGTTTTAAAAAATGAGATAGCACAATATTTGGATTCAAATGGTTACCTTTCCTATTCTGCAAAAAAGAAAAAGTACATAATTTTAGGTACTAATTCACCAAAAGATAGTATAGCAGAATGTCCACAATGTAAGATTGGACAACTAATGATCATAAGGTCACCAATAACGAAAAAGAGGTTTATCGGATGTTCAAACTATAATAATGGGTGTAAAGCATCTTCACCACTTTTACAAAAAGCAAGACTGCGTGCAACGAAAACAAAATGTGAGCTTTGCAAATGGCCTATTGTAGTATTCAGATATAATAGAAAACAAAAATGGGCAAAACAATGTTCAAACTTTAGATGTAAATCAAGGAAAACTAAAGTCTAAAAATTGGAATACAGATCAGTCCTACGATTTTTTAATAACGGTAGTTTTTTTCGAGTGTCCTTAACAACTGAGATAGAGATGTTTACGTAGCCTATTCCCTGTCGCTTTTTCATATCAAGAAGTATTCTACCATAGGGATCAACTGCCAAACTTCTTCCTGAGTAAATATGACCAAGATGGTCAGGTGCAATTACATAACATCCATTTTCAATTGCGCGCGATTTGTTTAGTGTGAGCCAATGTTCTTCCTTCATGGGACCGTTAACCCATGCAGAAGGTACAATCAGTATTTCGCTACCAGATGATGCAAGTGCCCTGGATAACTCTGGGAATCTAAGATCATAACAGATAATCATTCCTAATTTACCAACTGAGGTTTTTGTTGGCAAAGGGATAGTTTTTCCTGCCACCATTTTAGATGATTCCTTGAATCCAAGTGCGTCGTAAAGATGGGTCTTTCTATATTTTCCAATAATTTTTCCGCTTTTATTTACCACAAACGAAGTGTCATACACTCTATCTTTCTTCTTACTTTTCTCTAGCATGGTTCCAACTACAATGATAGAATTTTGCCTTGCACATTCTGATATGGTTGATACAAATTTGCCATTTATTGTCTCAGCTTGTTGTGCAACTTGTTTAGCGGATTGTGATGTAGGTGTAAAAAACATCATGTATTCAGGAAATGCACAAAGATCTGCATGATTCCTTGCAGCCTGTTTGATGTATCGTAAAATCTTTGGAAGGTTTTTTGTTTTATCGGTTGAAGCTTTGAATTGTACTATTGCAATTTTAGACATAGGCGTCATAACATTGATCAAAATAAAAAGATAGTTAGAGTTGGCTTCCTGCTTTAAACCAATTCTCTTTTGGATTCTCTTTAAAGACTACAATTACGTGTTCTTCTTTGGTCTTTAAAATCTCAGCAGCAGATTTTGTTACTACCTTAGCAAAATCATCTTTTTGTTGTTGAGTTCTGCCAGGATACATTGATACTGTGATCAGAGGCATGAGTATTTTTTTTGTAATGTATAATTTAGTGGTTGTTATCTGTAATCTCCTCTGTAGCCATAACGTGTTCCATAGGTAAACTGCGAACCATGAGATTTTCTGTATATGTATCCAACAGCAAGTCCTAGTACGAAGCCACCAATGTGAGCAAGATAAGCAACTCCACCTCCTGCAACACCAAATCCCCCTATGAAAAATGGTAATAAGTTTTGAAAAATCAACCAAAATGGAAGAAAATACATAGCCTTGATGTGAAGCATTCTCCAGAAAAATCCCAACATCAAAAATGTCTTAACTCTTGCATGTGGAAATATTACAAGATAAGCTCCTAGCACACCGGATATTGCGCCTGATGCACCAACTGCTGGAATACCAGTTGATGTATCGCCCATGACGTGAATTAATCCTGCACCTATTCCCCATAACAAATAGATGCCTAGATATTTTACTCGTCCAAACTTTGCTTCAATGTTGTCACCAAAGATCCAAAGAAACAACATGTTTCCACCAAGATGCATCAAACCTCCATGCATGAAAACCGAGGATAGTAATGTAAGCTCTGGAATTGCGGGGCAACTAATTATGTCAACTCCTGTATTAATTCCGCTTATTTCTCCAGTAATGCAACCGGGTACTGCGCCCCAGTTCAAGAATAGATTCATTGCTTGATGATTACTAAATTCAAAAAATTGTCCAGTAACTGCTACTTCAAAAAAGAAAACAATCACGTTGATCGCAATTAAAGCATATGTTAGTTTTGGTTTGAATCCTGGTGGATGAGGATTTTCATCCCCTATTGGTAACATATCTGATTATCTCACACAGTCATATGAATAATAATATTTCATAATTTACGAAATCTTCATGATTCCGTTTGATATAAGCCATTGAAGTCCAGATACAAACGAACTGTCATCTATCTCTCCGTCTGCCCACCATCCTGCGTTGTTCTTGATCCAACCTGGAATTACATCGTCAGAACCTGTTCCCTGTTCAGTCGGTGGTATTGTCATTACATTGTTTGAGATGAGCCACTGTATGCCAGATACAAACGAACTGTCATCTATCTCTCCGTCTGCCCACCATCCTGCATTGTTCTTTATCCAACTTGGGATAGAAGTTTCTCCTTGACCAACATTAATTGTAAGCGTAGCAGTTTCCAAGGGAATTGGTTGGAATAGTATTCCTTCCATTTCAATATGTACTATGTGTGCACCATTTTCAGAAAATTCCACTGGAATTGTTATAGAACCCGGAGATGTGTGCAAAAGACGCGCCATGGGTCCAAACACATAATCACCATCATTTGTTACACTTACACGATAGTCTATGTGTAATTGAATTTTTTCAGTACCAGATTTTAGAAAGTCAATCTTTAGTTTTGTAGGTTCTTCAGTGTTTGGTATTGCAGGCGTAGTGTAAATTCCTACATCAAGTGTTCCATCACTAGTTGAAACAATTTGATCATATTCAGCTGCAAAAGCAGGATAAACCGTGAAAGGAACCAAAAGTAATATGTAAAGTAGTTTCAATATGTCTTCCTTTCAATCCTAACTAAAAATTGTTATGCAGTTTCTAGTAACTGTTCACATCTTTAAATAATCAAAAACCCAAATACTATTGTTGTGCAATAAAATAATTATACTAA
>JACNGK010000040.1:0-10363 GCA_014384145.1 Nitrososphaerota archaeon | reverse complement strand
CAGAAATACTCAAAAAATTAGAGATGAAGGAATCTGATGAGAAGACCAAGGCGTTGTTACACTTGATTCTCAAAGAAATTCAGAATGATCCTGAATATTCTGGCGTAAACCACTAGTATCAAACCTCTTAGTAGAATTATAATGCCTGTTGTTACAAAGCGATTTGAATATGGCTGAATCAGAGACATTTGGTGTCGAGTCTGGCTTTGGAGAACGGGCTTTAGAATGGATGAACGATCGGGCAAAAAAGAACAAATCAAAGTTTGAGGCAAGGGCATACAACCATGAAATAACAACAAAAAACTTTGGAACATTTGAAATGTTCTCATGGGTAGGAGACGTCAAAGTTGCCAGAAGCCTAATCACAAAGGCCAGTATGCGCTTTAAAATCAGAGTAATTGAGGGAGGCTACAGGAGCAAGGAAAAGATACTAAAGAGAAAAAAAATAGATTTTGCCATGGTTAGAAAGGGTGAGAGGGTGATAGGTCATTTAGAATTTTCCTCAGGATTGTTAGGCAACAGTATGTGGAAGTTGGAAAACGAAGAAAGGAAATAGAATTTTTTGCTGATCGATTTAGGTTTTGGCATAATTTTTTGATCAGCAAGTTCAGTGATAATCTAGGCAAAGTACGAGATTCGGACGATTGACTAATAAGTAATAGTGCCTTAAAGAGTACACAAATCAAAGAAAAACCACAAACTTTGGGGAGCATTGTGATTTTCCCTTGATCTGTCTAATTCGCACTAGATCCAGCTATGTATTAAGTACGATCATTTTTAGCGATCACGCCTATTTTTTGCCTATTTTTTGCTTTATACGCTCAATTAATGGTTTATACATGGTGTTTTTTGAGATATCTCAATATGGAAACAGGTACCGTAAAATGGTTTAACCAAACCAAAGGATTTGGTTTCATCGAGCGAGAAAACTCTGAAAAAGACCTCTTTGTTCACAAGACAGAGGTTGAGGGTACAATTCGCGATGGAGACAAAGTTGAATTTGAAGTTGGAGAAACCGAAAAAGGCCCAAATGCAGTAAAAGTAAAACGAGTAGAGTAAGATTAATAATTTTTTAGTTAATTTTCTTAATTTCTATAAAGTCACTAACTTTACAGTATCCATCCTTCTATTTTTTTGAAAGTCCCTAGTGATACTACTGACCGAATCTGCGTCACCTTTCAGCATAAACAGTTCCATGCATTTTTCGCCCTCTATCTTACTGTGCATGTGAGTTGTGATCAAATCCTCAAAACTGTGCTTTATTCCATTTACCTGGTCGTCATATTCGTCATTATGTACAACAAGCAAAATCGCATTGATGCTTCCGGAAAGACTTTGGTTCTGCTTTTCTTCCGCGACAAAGCTTCTGATGCCAGCCCTGATTGCATCTGACCTTCCGGAGAATCCCATTGACTTTTGGAGGTTGTCAATCTCCTTGAGAATTTCTTCAGTTAGGGAGATAGATACGATTGGCATGAGTAGATTGTTATTAAGAAATATAAAAATATTAACTAAATGTTATTAACTTTTTATAGGTTTATTAATAATCAGGCGTCATTTTACTCATGATAGTAGACATTGAAAAACTGTCTGTTGATTATTCCGGAATCAAGGTATTAGATGGTATAAGCTTTGGAATCGATGAAGGTGACTTTTTGGGAATCATTGGACCAAACGGCGCAGGAAAGTCTACGCTGTTCAAATGCATGCTTGGACTGCATACACAGTATGACGGAACAATCAGGGTCTTTGGTCAGGATGTACGCGACTCGAGAAAATATCTGTCACAGATAGGATACGTTCCTCAAAAGCCGGTTGTAGACAGGAACTTTCCAGCAACGATTAGGGAGGTCTTGTCGATGAGCCAAAACTCTAGTGATCCAAAAAAAGTAGAAGAGGCATTACAAAAGGTCTGGATGCATGAGCTGGCTGACAGAAGAATTGGAGACTTGTCAGTTGGTCAGCAGCAGCGTGTCTTCATTGCCAAGGCACTAGTCAACTCGCCAAAAATCCTAGTCTTGGACGAGCCGGTTACCGGAATTGATCAATACAATAAAGATCTCTTTTTTCAGATTTTAGGCGAATTAAACAGTAAAGAAAAAATTTCAATAATATGGTCATCACATGACTTGGACGCAGTCGAAAGGCTTGCCAACAAGGTGGCCTGCCTTAACAAGACGCTTTTCTTCCATGGCATTTCCGAGGACTTTTTTTCAGACGATGAGATGCTCAAGAAATATTCAGAGACTTCTATGCAGATGCACATGCATCACCACTGATCTAAAATGACCTTTGAAGCCGTATCATACGAATCTATCCCGCATGCTTTAGTATCGGGAATTATCATTTCCATCCTTTGCAGTGCTGTAGGGCTATTTTTGGTCTTGAGAAGGTATTCCTTATTTGGGGATGCCCTGGCACACTCTGCATTTGGAGGCGTGGCATTAGGTCTCTTCATTGGGCTTTACCCCTTATGGCTTGCATGCATAGTAGCCATACTCAGCGCACTGGGTCTCACCAAGATTCGCCAAAAATTCGATATTTCATCTGATGCCATTGTGGCAATACTGCTGGCAACCGGACTGGGTGCTGGTGTGATACTGGTCAGCATGTCTGACGATTTGGACCTGCATGACATTGAGGAGTTCCTGTTTGGCTCGGCGATAATCGATACTCAGAATGTAATTACAATACTTGTAATGGCTGGCGCAATCCTGGCCATTCTTTTCTTCACTTACAAGAAATTGCTGTACTCTACATTTTCTGAAGAGCAGGCCAAGGCATCTGGAATTCCTGTGGACAAGATGAGTTATCTTCTAATTGCCATAGCTGGAGTCACCGTCGTCATATCGATGCAACTGGTCGGGGTGCTTCTAATCTCAGCACTGTTTGTACTACCCAACGTTTCGGCTATGCTTTACGCGCGCTCCTTCAAACAGACCATGATGCTCTCAATGTGCTTTGCAGTAACTGCTACCGTTTCGGGCATCTTCATTTCATACCAGTTTGACATTGCCCAGTCTGGATGTATCGTACTGGTTGCTGCTGCAATCTTCATTGGCTCGCTTATTGCGAAGGGCTCTGGAATGGTAAAGACTACTGGGATATTGGCAAAGTAGTCTATTTTTGATATTCTAACATGATGCATCGATAAAACCAAAACTGGCTCCATAATGCTGAGAGGCGTGACAATCTCTACACAATGCTATACAATTTACAACGCTATTATCATGCCTTCCATTTTTGTGATGAAATTCAACATGAACCATATATTCTCCGCATGACACACATTTTCCCTGCTGCCTTTTCATCACAGCGTGCTTAGTTGGCTTAGAGAAGTGCTCTCTTTTAAGGAATTTAGACGATATTTTCATCTTGGTTTTACAATGATTTGCTTCCCAAACTTCATGACTATATCTATCCTTACCACAAACAGGACAGATATCAAGGCATAATGTCATCAACTTACGTGTAATATTCATGCATAAGTACTCTATTCGTTATTAGACTACTCTAATTATTAGTAGTCTATTTAGAGTACTTTATGACAGATATTATATGGTCAGCAAGCAAAAAAAGAATATTCTGTTAAAAGTTCTAAAACGACATGGAAGATTATCTAGGAATAAATTTTTGCGAGAAATTGAAAAATTAAACAAAGAATCTTCAATAGAATACGACATATCACCTCAGACATTTCAAAGTGGATTAAAGGAACTTGCTGACGACGGACAAATCATCAGAGAAGAAGTTTTGATTGGTAAAATGAAATGGGTTTTCTATTCTTTACCAAAGATTTTAGAATTTGAGAAAGAAGAGATCAAAGAGCTTGAGATCCATTATCAAACACTTTACAAAATTGCGAAAGCCTTACGAGATCATGATTTTATTTTACCAGAAATTGGAAGTGACAACCTTGAAAGATTTAGCAGCCTAGACTTCGAGTCCATGGCCAAGACTGGAAATGTAGAACGTGTTGGGTTTATTGTTAAGGATCAAAAAGAATTAGATGAAATTGAACGTGACTATACCCTTTTCATTTTAGCTGAAATTATTCTTCAAAGGTCAGAATTAAACACACTACGAAAATTAATTCCGGAAACAAAGCATTCTACTATTATTAGGAATGCGGCTTCCATGGATGATAGTATGGGTTTGTGGATAAATGAAATAAAAACTGCCTATAAAATAAAACCTCATGAGTTATTTAACGAAATTAAGAGTGTACATAACTCGCATTTTGGACGAACCAGAGGTGATGCGTTTCTTGGTCTCATAGATGATTTTTGTCCTGGAGAATATCATGTATATCTGAAGTTTGATCCAGCGAGATTTATGGTGGATCAAATGAAAAAAGCTGGTATGAAGTCGCTAAAACTTCCAAAGATATTGGCTAAATCATTGGATACCGACTATTGGGACAGGTGAAAGGATTGCTGAAAAGAAGAAAAAATCTAAAAAATACTGACAAATCACCCGTTTTTCTAGGCGTAAAATGTCAGTTTTACTGACAAAATGGAACTAATTTGATTTCTACCAGATATCTAATTTAGAGACTGGATATACTCGTGAAGCTTTTGCTTCTTTTCCTCAAGTGTCAGAGGAAGATACTCCTGGAACATCTGCTTCATGTCTGCCCTCTTCTGGGCTTTCTCGTCATCGGACATTGTGTCCCACTGCAACTTCATCTGCATAAAGTGAATAATCATGGCTGCTCTGTCTTGTATTGATAGTGATTTGTATGCCTCACCCATCTCCTTGAACTGGAGCTTCTTTTCTGCTATCTGCTCGTCAGACATTCCCTTGTAGTAGTTTTTCATTTTCTCACTGTGTTTTTCATTTGAATGCTTTTTGTGGTCTCTTTTTATCACATCAGAGACATAGAGTGCCTCGCCATTTCCTGCGTCAACTAGTACTTTGTAATATCCATGATCCTCGGTAATCAGTACGACTTTGTGGACCAGAAATCCGTTGACATCTGAAAGCTTTGCATACATTGCCTTTCCATCAGAGACAGAATTTTCACCAACGGCCATTGCAACAGATAGAGCAATTGTATTTTTTTGCTCAAAGTCATCACCAGATGAAACTGGAATAGTTCCTTGTATCTGCGGATAGTTGGATTTGTCCCATTCTGCAAAGGCTGGAACAGTTAGAATTGATATCGAAAATACGCCAATTACTAAAATTGCTGCAATTGTAATTTTGGTTGATTGCTTCACGGCCTAACTATCTTTACACTCTATAAATAAAATACTGACAAATCACCCGTTTTTCTAGGCGTAAAATGTCAGTTTTACTGACAAAACGGAACTAATTTGATTTCTACCATATCGATCAGGTTTATCTAACTCTACACTATCAGAATATTATGACCGCTCCTTATGATGACTCGACACAAAAAGAATGGAAAGAAAGAAAGGGAAAAATCGAGGGCTACTATCGCGAAATGGGCCAGGTAGGTACGGCTGGCAATGAAAAAGTCAGCTCAATCATCGTTGCAAGTTCAGGAGACAAGCTGATTGTTCAATTTAGTGATGGGGACGGAATACTCTATGAAATTATTGAAGATCTGGTAAGTCCTTTGAGAATGATTAAGACCTTGTCAAGTGACGAGATTGAAAAATTCAAGAAATTGACAAAGTAAAACTAATTTTTCTTGTGGCATGAGCAATTACAGTCTATAGTAATGTCGTGAAATTTTCCTGTTGTCTTGTATTGCTTTTGATTTTTAGAATGTCCACATTTCGTGCATGTCATTTTGACTCCTTCCGCTTTTTTCTGCCAATCATAAAGATAATCCAGCCGCCAGCAAGAAAGGCGACACACAAGACGGCAACTAGCTCATTCATGATCTAATAAAACATGAAGTGTTAGTTATCTTTAATTTCTTTTATGACTTTGAAAGCATTCGCTGCAGTAGACTGGCTTGTCTTGTTTTGGCTCGAATGGAACTTCACAATCCTTGCCACAATCTCCACAAGTCGCTTTGTGCATTTCTCGTGGTCTTCGGTTAAAGCCACCTCTTCCGCCAGATCCACCTCTTCCGCCAGATCCACCTCTGCCTCCAAATCTTCCGCCACCTGAACCTCCTCGAGGTGCTGGTTTATGGTTTGGAAAACATTCGTTACAGTAGACTGGTTTGTCCTGTCTTGGCTCGAATGGAACTTGGCATTGTTTGCCACAATCTCCACAAGTTGCGTCGTGCATTTCTCTGTCTCCTCTATATGACATATTACTGATTTCTAATTTTAGAACCGTTAATTATACTTAGAGGAACAATATAGGGTAATTATGCGAAAATCACTATCTAGTTCTGAACTAAGGAAGATTTTAGAGACTACAAATGAGCGGGATCTGTTCATGGTGGGTCATATCTACATTGAAAACACAATAGACAGAATCTTAGAAAAAAGATTCAACGTACCCTCAAAGTCAATTGACAGTACGCGATTTACAACAGACCTTAAGATGGACATATTGTCTGAATCTGGTCTGATCAAGGGCAATCTCAAAAAAAATATTGGGCTGATAAACAGCATCAGAACTAGATATGCACACAAGCTGGAACCAAATGAGCAAAGGATTGGGAATTACATCAGGGAGTTGGATTATCTTGGCTCTACACCAAAACCAAGTGGAAATAAAAAATTTGAAAAATACCGAATATGTGTCATAAAGACATATTCAGCTTTAGATAAAATGAAAAAATAGCCAAAATCAGCATGGCGATCAGACTTATCTAAAACGATGCTGATCCCAGATCCACATGGCTTCCGAAGAATCGCAAAAAACAGAATGCTATCTTTGCATAAAGGGTGCACCACACCATCACGAAAAAGCAACGCCATGCTATCTCTGCCTAAAAAACGGAAAAACTGTTTATTTTTCTGATACTGAAAAATACAAAAAACATCTAAAAACCGAACATTTCCTATAGTTATCGTAAAAGGAATGTCTGGCGAATCTGAAAGAATCGAGGAGGTTGGGAAGTACATTGAAGCAACCATCGCTGAGATAGACGACCATACAGTGAACATGGAAAAACTGTTCAAGATGGACCGATGGAGCAAGGACAGCTCGTTGTATGAAATTATCATCAACTCGTACGAGCGTCATAGGAACACGCTAAAGCGCATTCAAAAAATGATAGAGGGCGGCAAGGTGGAAAGTGGTCTTTACACGCTCAGCGCCAAGTCAGAGATTGACATGGTCAAAGAAAGGATTGAGAAATTGGAAAGCGACTTGGGTGATCCTGAATCAAAATTGAGCGACAGCGAAATTTTAGACGGATTTAGCGAGATAAAAAGTGGCGAAGCTGGTAGAATGTCAGAACGCAAGCCTAAAGAATCAAATCCATAGGATTGTTCAGATGAAACCATTATTCCAGCTAAGTACTAGGCGATACAGCGAGGAGTTGGTCCTAGTGAAAAAAGCCATGGACGATCTTGAAGGTAACTGCAAGGTGAAGGATGGCTTTCAAATCAAGGAGCCGTTTGAAAAGGCTGGCTGGACTTTTTTCAATCTTGAATTGAGCGCAGAGATGGTCTCAGTCATAGAAAATTCTGGCATGATGGAAAATGCAGGAGGATTTAGCATAAGCGAGCAGCTGAAAAATTTCCTTGGTCACTTTCTTGAATCAAAGGGCAGCAACGTAAGAATTACGAAAACCAACTACTAGCCTGCGTAAAATAAGGAAAAGCCAACTGATAAAGAACACTGAATACTCTGTCTTGTATGTGGTACCTTTATCTTATGATAGGAGTGGCAGCGGTCTGCATAGGAGTACCGGTATTCCTTGTTTATTGGACTGATAAGAGAAAGAAAAGGTCATTCGAGAAAAGAAACAAAAAGTCATTCGAGAAAAGAAACAAAAAGTCAGACGATATGAAAGATTTGGATCATTATTGAGTCTGACAGATTATACTTAAAGGAACAAAACATCATATTTTGCCATGGGACTGTTTGGAAAATCCAAAGCAGAGAAGATAGCCGAATTTAAGGAAAAGCAGTCCATGCTGAATGGCAGGGAACTGAAAAAACTTCTAACGATGTTCAAGGAAAACCGGGACGAGATAGAAAAGCGCACGGGCAAGAGACCTGACATAGACGACACGACAAAATTATACATGCAAAAGGTTCTGAATGTCTGGCTGTCTGAGGGGAAGGACATTGACGACGAAAAGTTTTGGAATGCAGTTGACCATAACAAGCAGTTTGACTATCCGGTTGAATATTACGAAAGGATAAGAAAAAACTAGATAGTATTTTTAGACTTGACCGAATGCTAGATCAGATTCCTGCATTTCGTTTTTCAAATCAAGAATCTTCTTTTGCAATTTGCGGATTTCTATGGCTTCATATGGTCGGTTAAACTCCATGCTGCGCAAGTCATGCTCCAATTTATCAAGCAATGCGTGTTGGTCTTCCCCTTCTGCCATGAAAAACCTAACTAACGGTTCTATTTATACAAAATGAAATGAAAAAATCTGAGCTAAGGGAGCTTGTTGCCAAGTGGAAGGACCTCAAAAGAAGGTCAAAAAATCATGATCTCTCTGAAAAGATAAGGCTCATCGAGCACCAATATTATCACGAGACTGGAAGAAGGATTGAGGATGAGTTGGACGGAAAGGGTCTCCATGACCTGTACCGGCACACCACAAAGCTGATAAAATAATTCTAAATTTGTGGCATATCTGTAGTGATACTTTCAATAAAGTAGTATTCGACAAACCCGCCTGTCAGTAGCAGCCCAATGAGAATTGCAATCTCGAGCCCAATTACGCGATAATCTGGGCGTATTGGCATCCTTTTGATCATCTTGTGGACGATCATATAGCTGCGGGACATTGCTATCGAATAGGCTGCAACTTCCATCAATCCAAAGGGAGACATGAATAGGACTGTCAGGGAGGGGACGTTTGCGAGCATCGGACTGGCATCCTTTATCACTGAAAAAGCCATTCCAGTAGAGAATGCTGCAAATGCACCCCATGCAACTCCAAACCCTGGAATAAACATTGGAAGTGAAAGCGATACGTTGTGGACAAATATTCCAACGGCATCTATTTCGGCAATCAACTCATCAAGCTCTTCCAAAAGTATTGCACTCTCTTCCTCAGAAACTTGAACTTCAGCTCCTACTGCAAACGAAGCTGAAAATATTCCAAGAAAGATAAAAAATAAAACAATACGGTTTAGCATCTTTAAAACAAAAATCATTAGAACACTTGAATGTTTTCAGAGAAAAACTACCGGTTTGAAGACAGAAAAAAAACTGTCTTCACGGTATTATAGGGTTTATTCTTGGGCGCCTCATCTAGAATTTGCCCGGCGTTACCCTCAACACGCTTACTTGTATTACACAATTGTAGTATATAGATGCGATCTATCAATTCTATATAGATTAGGCACGAGACGCATAATTTTGGTTTTTTTATGAGATGATTCTATGGATAATCATGGATTCAGTCTGTCCCAAGTGTAAAAGGGATCTAAGAAAGCATACCAAAAAAGAATTGATAAAGTGTTCTTTGAAGTATTGGGTATCAGATTGGAAAAAAGAGGATTGAGAAATCATGAAAATAGTTCATGGCAGTCCAGGTTTTGGTTCCATGTTAACAGAAGAACAAACCATTGAGTTTCTTACAGATAAAAAACTAAATCTTTTACTTGGCACTGTTGGCAAGAACGGTGATCCGTTCATACATCCTGTATGGTTTTTGTATGAAAACGAAAAACTGTACGTTGAAACATCCAAGACATCAAAGAAAGTTCAAAACATTCGACACAAGAACATGGTGTACTTTTGTATCGATGATGAGAATCTTCCATACAGGGGCGTCAGAGGAAAAGCTTTGGTGAAAATATCAACTGACGTTAAAGACAACATACCGATTGCTGAAAGAATTATGGTAAAGTATACTGGTGACTTGGAGAACAAGGTTGCAAAAATGTTGATGGACGGAGTAAGAGCGGGTCAGTCAGCAATCTTGGAAATTAGTCCGGAATATTATTCCACATGGGATCACAGTGAATCTTAATGAGAAAATTTTCATGTGGTAAAAAATCTAAGACTAAATTTCTAATAGTTTTTAATTAGGCCTATTCTTCTTCGTCTTCTTCATTAGCTTCAGAAGTACTTCTGTTAGGCCTGATTGGTATGTAGATTTTTGTCATTAAACAAAATATAGTAAAAAAACAGATGGATAGGAAACTAGGTTATCAAAGATTGTCTAACTTGTTATTTTGAATCGATCATTTGGAAATCAGCTACGATTCTGATACTAGGAAAAATTTTATTGAATTTTACATATGGTTTATCCCTAAATGTCCACAATTTTTAAGATGATGTTAGTTACTA
>JACNGK010000053.1:0-10600 GCA_014384145.1 Nitrososphaerota archaeon | reverse complement strand
TACGGCATGGAAGATTCTGAACCTGAAACTATTGTAATAAAAAATTGGCCTGAAAAATTTTCTGATATACTAAATGAGATTGGTGTTAGCGCAACCCCTAATGAGATTGGAGAAGGAGAGGCTGAGAAGGGAGATTACTATAGCAGATGTTTCTCTCAAACTACTAGAATGATTACTAACAAAGGCTCATTGAAAGTTTCTGGCACAAACATTGACGTAGTGCACATAATACAGAAGGGATAAAATGCAAGATCCAAATCCACTTCCATGGGGCGCTCAAGACAGGTTTCAAGCACATTTTATTATACAACAATTTCCTGATGGGGAATTATCGTCAGGCAAAGAATCGGAATCATGGCGTCTACGTCGTGTTGCAAGAACAAAACTAAAAACCACAGGTCACTTTGGTTCAAAAAAAGTAGTTGGTGTGACATGGGAAGGAGGAAAACTGGCAGAAGATCTAAACGCTGATTCATCATTAAACGAAATGATTGCGAGTCAATCAGTTAATGATGCAACAATTTTTGTTGATCCAACAGATAATGGAGTGCGAATTTACGGAAAATGGAAAAACAGTCATGATTTTGGTATCACAAAGGAATTGTTTGATATCTACAACAATATTGCAAGTTACATAAAGAAGATTAATTAGCTTTCCACCAATCAAGTGCCAAATAATCAATTTTATCCTTACCATGCGGTATTGCCAGAATGAATTGTTTCTTAACACTGCTAGCTAGTCTACCTGCTAACACTACAGCGGTAGAAGAAATATTGTCACTTTTGTTGTAGACTTGTATCAAATACGGTGCGTGATCAATGCCTGGACCTTTTTGATATACTGCAAAGTCACAGCCAAATTTTATTCCAGGATTAACAACATATCCTTTATCTCTAAAATCTTTGTACACTTGATATTTCTTGTCGAAATTATGATATTCCTTCTTGCAAATTTTAATTAGAGCATCCAAAGAAACTTTCTTCCCGTCTTTAGTGATCTTAATTTTTGAGGTTTCTTGGAGGTAGCATCCCTCGATAAGATCTAAAATTAGCGGAACGTTGATGTCATTTACATTTGGCTTTGGAATCCCTATAGGCTTCCCAAAATAACCATTAGCAAATAAATCTCTAGACTCTTGTCTATTCCAAACAACTATTCTGTTTTCTAATAGTTCGCCTTTCAAGTCAAAGACTTAGCGCCAATAAAATGAATGAGTCAGAAACTTCCTGGCATTTATCAGCCATTTCTTCTATCAATTCAATGACATCTTTCATTAAAAGCAATTCTTTAGTGTCAGAAATTTCATTCAGAACTGTAATTGTCATTATACGGTATTTGATGTCAATGTCACGCTCAATTTTTTGTGTTTCTTGAGCAAGTTCGATAGATTTACCAGAATCAACGTTTAAGCTTCTGATAATTTCATTTAATTTGTATATTTGATCAACTACAAGTTCAATAAGTTCAGTCAAGTCTTTATCTAGATGAGAAGTTTTAATTGTTGAAAGTTTGATGTTTGAAAGTTTGAAAGAAATGCCAGTAATATAACCACCAATTTCATCCATTGTGTATGCAGTGTTTAGAATATTGTCCCTATTCAAAATCAAACCACCAACATCTGCTACATCTCTTGTAATTTTACGTCTAAGATTTTCGACTTCTTCTTCAATACTTGAAATTTGTTCAAGTGCACTTTTCATTCCGGATTTATCCTTTTTTACTAGTATATTTGGTAGTGTTGAAAGTACTCTACCCGCATTAAGAATTCTATTTATCTCATCCTGCAAAACTGCTAAAGCTTTTCTCTTTGCTTGAACTTCTAATTCTCCGCTATACATAATGAATTAGTAGTTATAATGCCCTTTTCTAATTTATATCATACTTTTCTGTGGTGAATGCTCATTTTTCATGATTGATTTTAGACTGTCTCTTATACAACGCAAATACTTCTTCGCCTGTAGAAGCATCCTCAACCGCTTTTTCATATCTAATTTTTCCTGTAAATTTTGGAAATCTTAATGCAAATCCACTAGATTTTCTAATTAAATCCAGCCCAGTTTTATGAATAGGACTCAACGTTATTTCTGATGCAACAATTTCTAAAACTAATTCAGGTTCGAACCAAATATCCGCTTCCATCTCACTTACGATTCTAGGATTTTTTTTGAGCGTAACTTTGTTAGAGAGAATTTGGTACAATTGATCCAAACTTTCATCAGTAAAACCTGTACCGACTTTACAGATACTAGGAAGATTATCCTTTTCTGGATTATATGTTGCTAATAGTAACGTGCCATATAGACCAGTTCTTCGACCCCTTCCAAAGTATGCACCTATAACAATTAAATCTAAACTGTCACCTAATTCATTCCTATATTCACGTTTGAGCTTTAACCAATTACTACCTCTTGTTCCAGCACGGTATGGTGCACCAAGAGCTTTTAACATTAATCCTTCACAACCAGAATTAATAGAATTTTCAAGAAAATCTTCAATCCCATTTTCGGTTTCAATTCTTTCCACATCTTTCTTGCTTTGAACACAAAAGACTGGGGATTTGGGTATAAGTTTAGCAAAATCATTTTCCTGAACCTGATCCTCTAATATGTTTCTCCTTTCATCATATGTTTTATTCAAACAATCATTTTTGTCATAATATAAGACATCAAAGAAATTAACTTGTATTGGATATTGCGATATCGCTTCATCCAATTTGTGTTTTCGCCTTCTATGCATTAATTCCTGAAATGGTAAAAAATCTCCAGTGTTTTCATTGATTGGAACTATCTCTGCCTCAAATACCCCGTTATCTGTTTTAATGGATTTTCCAATGTTGTCAACAATATCTGGATAGTATTGTGTAATGTCTTCTAGACTACGTGAAAACAATTTAACTTCATGTCCTTTCTTGTGTATTTGTACACGTTCTCCATCTAGTTTGTATTCTGCAGCGAAAGGTTCATGTTTCATTTTCTCGATCACATCTTTCTCGCTTTGAACTCGATCTGCTAGCATGGGTCGTATGGGGCTAAATAATGAAATTTTGAATTTTTTTATCTCATCAATTCCATCTGTCGCAAGTACTAGTGATACTTTACCTAAATCGCTTGAAACATTATATGCATTTTCAACAAGTTCTCTATTTTCTTTTTTCCCAGTAAATGCAATAGCTAACGCATCCATTACAGTGTTTTCTGCTACTCCTAAACGTAGTGTACCAAGTAAAATTTTCAATACAAATTTTCCTTCTAATGGTGTTGCATCATTCAATAAACTTGAAATATATTTCATTTTCAAGTCTTGCGAACCCTTACCTTCCAACTTTGCAATCTTGAATAAAGTCTCATAAACTCTTTCTACAGTAATTTTTTCTGCTGTAAATGTAGTTTGGGTTTTTATTTTTAGGATGTTTGATGCAGTTAGACCCAGATCACCACATTCTCTATAGTCATCTTCAATTTTTTTAATTGGAAAACCAGCAGATTTTGAAATAGCGCGAATTGCAAGTTTTTCAGCAATTCCTAATTCTACACCCTCGAAATTAGGTCTAATAATTCCCTGTAAGAGGTACACAACATTCGGGATGATTTTCTTTGGTGTTTTTTTTAATAATTCAACTAAAATATTTGTGAGTTCAATGCGCTTTGTTGTTTTCTCCATCATTTCAAACATTTCAGAAATTATTGAAAATTCCATCAGGTTTTTTTTTGTATTCTCAAGTAATAAATTTGAGCCTAATATCACACTAAGATTGTATATAGTAAATTCTATGCTGGTAGATTTAGATATATTTGTAAATAATTTTTTTTGGGGAGTTTTTCTGTTTTGTTACCATAGCAAAACTGTGTAATGGGTATGATTTTTTATAAGACTTCATGAAGCTCCATGCTACATCATGATTCTTAAATTCAGTTCTCAATCCATCTATCTGTGATTCTTTTTCAAATATGTCAAAAACTATAACTTGGTATTGTTCTGGAATTTTATGTGGTCTTGCTTTAAGCAGCCATGTTAGGGCAAATAAAAATACCATTCCAAGTATTACTATTCCTCCAGCATCTTTGAAAAATGACCAAATTATATCACGAACTGTTTGACTGAATAATACAAAAACAAAATTCGAAAAAGCTATTACGGAAATGTATGTTATAGCAAATGGTTTTAGATTACCAAATAATTTAGATATTTTCATAAATTCACATTGTCTTAATTTCATTTAACCTTTTTTAATTCATTTAATCTGGATCTTCGTAAGATTCCTTTCTTTGGTCATTTTGTTGTTGATCTTGTATAGGCTTCATTTTACTATGCAATACATCCATTACAGCTTTGTATCCCTCAGCATATTCTAATTCAGATGGTACAAGTGTTGCAGGATGGATAAATCCTTGGCTTCTCATTATCAATGCCTTCTTTGTAGCAATTTCACGTATGTAATCCCAGTCTGGTGTTGAAAAGCCATCAAATGGACCAGTCAGTTTACCATTGTGCATGCTGAAAACCAACGCTTCAACAATTGGAATACAAAAGTTGATTGTTGCAGCTGAATTGATCTTAACTGGCATTAAAGGCATGTTATGACTACCACGTGTATTTCCAGCTACATAATGTGGATTACTGAATACACTTCCAGCTTCTTCAGTTGCGGGAAAGTTTTTTTGTGTTCTAACAAGGCATATTGGATCATCCTTACCAACATATGTACCAGCAATGTTATGCAGTCTGTCAGTTGATGCATCTAATATTGGCTCACCATCTTTTGTACGCACTGAATCAACAACGTAACGACTAGGATACATAAGCGCCGCTTCAATTATCGGTTTATCTTCCCATAAAGAAAGATTTGCAACTTTACCTTCCTCAACATCCATGATGTTTATGTTAACACCCCTAGCAAGTGATTGGTTAACTATTAGACCTGTATTACTTAACGCATCAACAAACAACTTATAGATCGGGTAATTGAAAGCTCCAGGTTCAGTTTTATCTGCTGCAAAGACTGTGAATACCTCGTTTGGTCTTTCATCAAACTCCATTTCTGCCACACCTGGCCCCATTCCCTTGATGTTGCCCGAAAAAGAATCCTTTAGCAGATCCTGTCCAGCACCATACAGTCCTTCCTCTTTGGCAACCTTTGTACCAGCCATAAAAGCATTCCACGCAAGCTGATGAATTTCTTTATTGTCAATTCCCTTTGTATGAGTCATAACAATGTGAGAATCATCTCCACAGTATCCAATATAATGGTCAATTAACAAATCTCCAGCATCTTTTACAGTTTTTCTTATCGCATTAAGAAGTCCATCACTTGGTAAGGTATGACCTCCTATTCCACCGACATCAGCTTTAATCACTGACACTGTTATTTTCATGAATTTTTCATACCTGTCTTTGATTTATAGTATATGAAATTTATAATATATTTCAAAGAAAAAAAGCGGAAAACCAAGTGAACACTTGTAAAAAAACGAAATGTTATAAAGCCCATTTCGCTTTGAGTTCGATATGGCAGATAAAGACCACTTGAACATGATAATCACTGGTCATATTGATAATGGCAAGTCAACTACTATGGGCCATTTTTTGTTGGATCTTGGTGTAGTTGATGAAAGGACGATATCTGCTCATGCCAAAGAATCAGAAGAAACCGGAAAGGGTGATTCTTTCAAATATGCTTGGGTTATGGATAACATCAAAGATGAGAGAGCAAGAGGCATTACAATCGATTTAGCATTTAAAAAATTTGAAACTCCAAAATACTTCTTCACATTAATTGATGCACCAGGTCACAGAGATTTTGTAAAAAATATGATCACAGGGGCATCCGAGGCAGACTGTGCTGTTTTAGTACTTTCAGCAAAGGAAGGTGAAACAGATACTGCAATTGCACCTGGTGGTCAAGCTAGAGAACATGCATTTTTATTAAAAACACTTGGCGTAAAGCAAATAATTGTTGCAATTAACAAGATGGACGATAGTAAATTTTCTGAAGATGCTTTTAATGCTGCAAAGCAAAAAGGTGAAGGACTTGTGAAGTCAGTAGGTTATAAGCTTGATGATGTACCATTCGTTCCAGTTTCTGGATGGACAGGGGACAATCTTGTAAAAAAATCTGAAAACATGCCGTGGTATAAGGGCAAGACTCTTTTGGAAACCTTTGATGACTTTAAATCACCTGAAAAACCAACTGGTAAGCCTCTCCGTTTACCAATACAAGATGTTTATTCAATTACTGGTGTTGGCACTGTTCCAGTTGGACGTGTTGAAACCGGAACAATGAAACCAAATGATAAAATCATTGTTATGCCATCTGGGGCCGCAGGCGAAATAAAATCTATAGAAACACACCACCAAGAAATGCCATCGGCATCAGCTGGTGATAATATTGGTTTTAACTTAAGAGGTATTGAGAAAAAAGATATCAAAAGAGGTGATGTTCTTGGAACTCCTGATAACCCACCTAACGTTGCTACAGAGTTTAGAGCACAAATAATTGTAATTCATCATCCAACAGCACTTGCACCTGGTTACACACCTGTCATGCATTGTCACACTGCTCAGGTAGCTGCAACAATAACTGCATTTGAAGCTAAAATTAATCCTGCAACTGGAGCAGTAGATGAAAAAGATCCAAAATTCCTTAAGGTTGGTGATTCTGCAATTGTTAGAATTACACCAGTTCGACCAACATGTATTGAAACGTTTGAAGAGTTTCCAGAAATGGGACGATTTGCGTTACGAGATATGGGCTCTACAATTGCAGCTGGTGTTGTTAAAGAAATTACTAAAAAACATACAGCATGAGTCTGTGATATGACTCAGCCTGCTCGCGTTAAATTGACAAGCATAAGTCTATCAAGGCTAGGTAATGTTTGCACTGAAATTATGAACATAGGCAAGAAGGCAGGTATTAAAATTAAAGGTCCTATTCCACTTCCTGTAAAGCGTCTAAATGTTGTTACTAGAAAATCTCCATGTGGTAGTGGCACGGAAACTTATGAAAAATGGGAAATGAAAATGCATAGAAGAATTATTGATATTAGTGCAGATGATAAAGCAATGCGTCAACTCATGAGATTAAAAATTCCTGATAATGTTTATATCGAATTATCTCTTACGTAGCCAGACTTTTTATTACAGATTTAAAGTGTAATGTTATGGTTGATGAATCTAGCAACGAACTGAATGACGATAGCACGACAGATGATGTTATAGAAGATGAAAAATTTGATGTTATTTACTCTTGTTTAAGGTGTAATACAAAAGTAAGTAATTCTGAATTAAATAGACTCCCAGAAATAAAATGTATTTGCGGATTCCGAGTTTTTACCAAAGTCAGACCACCGATTGTCAAAACTGTAAAAGCGATATAGAACTATCTGTCAATTTTGTATGAGTGGTTTTTCTTCAGGTGGTCACGCATTTCTGACATACTATGAAAATTTTCATTGCATTCTTTACAATCGTACGGTGAGTTTTTGAAATGTTCTATTTCCTGATGGTTCATCAGTTGTTCGTGCCGTGAAAATTTTTTCTTACATACTTCACATTCAAATTTTTTAAAGAATTTCATTTTCTATCTATTTGTGATTTCTGAGCATCCCAGCAGTTTTTACATAACTGTCCCTTGATTTTCCAATTGTTTTTTGGATTATATCTAATAAAACCAAGTTTAGTACCACAAATACCACAGAAATTTTTTTCCTTGTTAAAATCCAACTCTTTTTCATCAAAACATTTTTTGCAAAGTAAGCCAATCATATCCCACTGTAATCGTGGTTCCCATAAATCGGTCACCTTACGTTTTACCCCACAATTGATACATTTTTTTATTATAGAGGCATCATAGAATTCTTGCATTTTGTCTTGCCAGCAATCACTACATAGTGGAGATTTTACATCCCATTCTCTTTTTGCCTTATTTTTATGAATAACTTGTTTGTTACAAACAGTACAATACGCTGGTTTGCGGCTAAATATGCCCATTACGATTCTAATTTTTAAAAATATAATATCCTTTGCAACAAATTTTAATCATAAAAAAGTGATTTTAAAAAATTTGTTTATTTGATTTCCTCTAGGATTTTTTCTACTGCTTGACTAGCATTAATCATACCACGTTTTTTAGCATATTTTTCGATCAATTTGTATTGCTCTGTATCGCAACAAATCGGCATCGTTCTTTTTGTCATAGTCAAACGTATTTTTTTTAATTAATATCCTTTACTCTTTGAATATTTCAAAAAGTATTTGATAGGCAATGGAGAATTTACATTATGAAAAACCGTCAGATCTTAGTTATTGGCAATAATGATAATGGCTGTACTCCAGAATTAGAAAAGATTGCGTATGATGTTGGTACAGAAGTGGCAAAATCTAATTCTGTTTTAATAACTGGTGGGCTTGGTGGTGTGATGCGTGCAGCATGTCATGGTGCACGAGAATCTGGTGGTACAACTGTTGGAATAATTCCTCAAGATGATTCATCTCATGCAAACGAATTCTGTGATATAGTAATACCTTCTGGTATGGGTTTGAGTCGTGATTTTTTAAACGCACTTTCTGCGGATGGTGTGATAGTTATTGGTGGCGGATCTGGAACATTATCAGAAATCTGTGCTGCATATATGTACAAAAAACCTATTGTTACGCTAAAAAACTCTGGTGGAACTGCATCAAAATACGCTGACGAATATTTAGATCATAGAAAAAATGTAAAGATTGTTGGTGTAGAAACTCCTCAGCAAGCAATAAAATACATTTTAGAACAGATTAACACATAGATAATAAAAGAGGATCAGGCTCATAAAACACACCATGTTTATTAGATAATTTTTTTAACTCTTCTACAATTTTTTGTATGCCTATTTCTTTTGCCGTTTCAAACAACGGTTTTTTTAAACCAAGCCCTAGACTTGCAGCCTTTTCAATCTCGTCAATATCACTAGCATTATTTGTGACAAGCCATGCCGCATTATTCAGAATGTTTGCAATGATTTGTATAGGATCACATTTTTTTGCTAATTCTTCTGAAAGTGGTATTCTTTCATATTTATCATCAGAATATTTGTAAAAACCTTCACCGCTTTTTTGTCCCAATTTTTTTTCATTGAAGAGTTGTTCAATTGTAGGATGTGGTGAAATTACTTTTTTATCTCTAACATGCATCTCTACAGTTGCCTTATGAATTACATCTAATCCTGTAAAATCAGCCAATTCAAAGATACCCATTGGGAATCCAAGCCTGAATTTTACCGCAGAGTCAATTTCCGTCTGTTGAATTTTTTGCCTTTCCATCACATAGCAGGCTTCATGCACAAGCGGTATGAAAAGCCTATTCACAATAAACCCCGGAACGTCTTTTCTACAGGTTACAGGTATCTTGTTAACAGATTTTACAAAATTAATTGTGAGATTAGTAATATCATCTGAAGTTTCTTGTCCAGGTATTACTTCAACTAACTTCATTAGTTGAGGAGGATTGAAAAAGTGTATTCCAATAAATTTTTTCGGTCTAGAGATCGTATTTGCAATTTCTGTTATGGGCAGTGTACTGGTGTTTGATGCAAAAACAACCTGATCACTAGATACTTTATCCAGTTCTGCATATACCTTTTTTTTGAGTTCCATTATCTCTGGAACTGCTTCTATTACTAAATCACAATCATGAACAGCATCCTTCAAATCAACTATTGGTTTTATTCTTGAAAATATTTCATCTCGTTCATTTTCAGAAATTTTTTCTTTTGAGACAAGCTTATCTAAACTCCACTTTATTTTTTCCATTGCTTTATCTAAGAATGGTTGCTCAATATCTCTGAGCACTACATTATAACCGGCCATTGCAGAAACTTGGGCTATTCCATGACCCATTATTCCGGAACCTAATACAGTAATGTTTTTGATTTCCATACCGTCCAAGAAAATTAATATCCTTTATAATATGTTTCATGATTACGCAAAATATGGGATTGTTTGGCAAAAAAGCTAAGAATGAAACAAAATGTGATGTTTGTGACTTAGTATTACCAACTACTGAACGATTAGAACGACATAAAAAAAAGGCACATGGTAATGTTCCAGAAAAGAAAATGGATGAGTCTGGTGGTAGTCCGGGCGAAGGCGGGTTGTGGTAGTTTATTTACTGTAAAAAAATTGGTAGATGATTATGGAAGAGATGAGTGATGGAAAAAAATATGGGCTTATGTTCCTCTGCATATTTATCGCAGCTTTCATAATCATAGCTACTTTGATATTCCCATTTTGGAATTTAATTCGAGAAGATGTTTATGAAGAAGTTGAAATCATGGGAAATTGGACTACATGGTATGGCACTATGTGCACTGTGGACACTTCAGATAATATTCCTAAAACAATTGAGAACTGTGATAAGGAAGCAGGTGACATTGTTACTGTAAAATATGGCAAAGATCTTGCATATGCAGAAATTGTTAACCCTTAATGATTTAGTTTATACTTTATTCCTAATTAATTAGAATATGGATTGCATTTTTTGTAAAATTACTACTAGTACTAGTACTAGTGCTAGTACTAGTACTAGTACTAGTACTAGTAGTAGTAGTAGTAGTAGTAGTAGTA
>JACNGK010000036.1:4152-10609 GCA_014384145.1 Nitrososphaerota archaeon | reverse complement strand
TTTATCCTAACGGCCGTCTAATTAAATCTCAAATTGAGCAGTATGTTACAGATAAAATTCGTAATTATGGTGGTGTTGAGGTTGAAACACCAATCATGTATGATTCACATCATCCAAGTATGGAAAGTTACTTTAACAGATTTCCTGCTAGGCAATACAGTATAGATTCAGAAGGCAAACATCTTTTCTTAAGATTTGCAGCATGTTTTGGACAATTTTTAATGGCAAGTGACTTTCAGTTGTCATACAAAAATCTACCATACAAACTCTATGAACTTACTCGATATAGTTTTAGAAGGGAACAATCCGGTGAACTTGTTGGTCTAAGAAGATTAAGAGCATTCACCATGCCCGACTGTCATGCATTCTGTAAAGATATGTCACAGGCCATCGATGAGTTTAGAAAAAGATTTGATCTTTCTCGTGAAGTTTTGTCAGGATTAGGAATTGAAGAAAATGATTATGAAGTGGGTATCAGATTTACTGAGAGTTTTTACAATGAAAATAAAGAGTTAATCAAACAGATGGTTTCAAAAGTAGGTAAACCAGTTTTAGTTGAAATGTGGAAAGAGAAATTCTTTTACTTCGTCCTAAAATGGGAATTTAACTTCATTGATAATTTAGGTAAGGCTAGCGCATTATCAACTGATCAAATAGATGTTGAAAATGGTAAACGTTACGGAATTACATTTACCGATGAAAAAAATGAGCAGCAACACCCAATTATTTTACATAACTCTCCATCTGGCGCAGTTGAACGTGTGATTTACGCATTATTAGAAAAGTTTGCTAAACAAGTAAAAGATGGTAAAAGACCACAATTCCCACTTTGGTTGGCACCTACACAAGTAAGACTAATTCCTCTCAAAGATGATTTTCTAGAATTTGCTAGTAGTCTTGCTGGCAAGTTAACTGAACAAAATATACGAGTTGATATTGATGATAGAAATGATACAATCGGTAAAAGAATTAGAGATGCCGAAAAAGAATGGATTAACTATGTGCTAGTTATTGGAGAAAAAGAAATGAATTCACCTAGTTTGAGTATTCGTGATAGAACAACTGGCGACGTACGTCAACTTTCTCCTGAGAACTTTGTAAAGGAGATTCAAGATGCAACAAAAGGTAAACCAGTTTCAAAATTAAACTCAGCAATATTGTTATCACAAAGACCACAGATAATGGTGTAATAAAATGAGTTTTCTGGATCTTCACATGACAAAATCACCATTAATTATGAATCCTAATGATAATTCTGAATCAGTGGCTGTTATTTTTGGCGTACCATTTGATTCAACACACTCCTACAAACCTGGCTGCCGGTTTGGACCTGACGTAATACGTGACGCATTTAATAACATTGAAATTTTCCAACCAGAGTTTGGTATAGACCTGGAGACAGTAAATATCAATGATCTTGGTAACACAAAACACACAGTTGTTGCAGCAGAAATGTTACAAATGGTTGAAAACATCACTTCCGAATTAATAAAACAAAACAAACAGCTGATAATTTTAGGCGGAGAGCATTTGATTACTTTAGGAAGCTTCACATGTTTTCCAAAAGATACAGGATATGTAGTGTTTGACGCACATTATGATCTAAGAGATCAATACGCAGATATCAAACTTAGCCATGCTGCTTATCTAAGAAGAATAGTTGAAAAACGTGGTTCTGAAAATATTGTTCACGTTGGTGCAAGGGCATTTGTCAAGGAAGAACTTGCATTTCTAAAAGAACATAATATTGCAACAGTCTCAGATAAAGAAATTCGTGATGGGAATGGTCCTAAATTACTCAAAGATATCACATCTACTTTTGACAGTATTTATCTGAGTATAGACTTGGATGTATTAGATCCTGCATTTGCGCCAGGCGTCGGCAATCCTGAGGCTGTTGGAATTTCATCTAGAGAATTATATGATTTAGTTACAACACTGCAAAACAAAAAGATAGTATCTGCAGATATAGTAGAACTTAATCCAACTTATGATAATGGTGCAACTGCGTCCATGGCTGCAAAAATGATATCAACAATAATTGCAATGAACCTAAGCAGGTCAAACTGATGTTAAATAATTTACGTGATTCATTACAACCACATCTTGAAAAAATAGGCAAAGGTTTTGCATCAACTGGAATTTCACCAAACGGATGGTCATGCATCGGTTTAGTCTTTGCATTTGCATCTGCATTCATTTATGGATGGAATGTTGAATTTTCACTAATTATTGGTGGGATAGTTCTACTTGTTGCAGGTTTTTTTGACATTGTAGATGGACAGGTTGCCAGAGTATCTCAAAAAATTACTAAATCTGGGGGTTTTCTTGATTCAGTATTTGATAAGATAGCGGAAGTTGCTATATTTCTTGGAATATTAGTTGGGGGTTTTGCGGAACCATATTTAGTATTTTTAGCTATCACATTTTCATTACTTGTAAGCTATACACGCTCAAGGGCTGAATCTTTAGGGGTAAAGTTACAGGGTATTGGAATTGGTGAGCGTGCTGAAAGACTTCTTGTAATTGCTATTATTGGAATTATTGGTTTTATGGAATATGCGGTAATCATTGTAATAATAATTGCAGGTATTACATTGATTCAAAGAATTGTTATCACTACAAAAGCATTAAGAGAATAATCTATCTAAGTTTAGTACGCTCTCTTCTTTTTGCAGATGAACGAATTTTTAAAATCTTAAAGTGAATTGCACAAGATATGCAATACCATTTTAGAATTTTAGGAGATGCGATATATGTTCCCTGAGCTCTAAGTTCCTTAGCAAGCTGATGCTCAACCAGACTAAGACGGGATGTAACTTTTTTTGCCTTGTCCTTTGGTACTGTCTGCCCACAATTGGTACATTGAACAACACCTGTGGAACCTTTTCCACCTTTTTTGCGACCTCTACTAACACGCTTAGATGGCATACAGGTTAATAATTATCCCCATTTATAATCCTGAGGATAAAATTAGAATTAAATGAAATTAGATGTCATCTCACATTGTACTATTGACACAATAGAGATCAATGATTCAAAATTTGTTGTTTCTGGAGGTCCTGGTTGTTATTGTAGTCTAACTGCTAGATCTTTAAAATTTGATGTTAAATTGCATACAAAATTTGGCTCTGATTTTCCACTTGTTAACTATTTAATTGAACAGAAGATTGCATTTGAAGATGCACAATCAACAAAACCTACAACACAGTTTATACTAAATTTAGCAAATTCAGAAAGAACATTATTTTTACAAAACAAATGTGAGCACATTAGCAATATTACGTTGGATAGTGATAGTGTTATAGTCAGTCCGTTATTTGATGAAATTTCAATTGAATTATTTGAAGAAATTAAAAAGAATGCAAATTTTGTTTTATTGGATCCTCAGGGATTTTTGAGGCGAAATAATTCAGAAAACAAAATATATCTTGAACAGACTGATCTAAATCTATCTAACGTTTCAGCGATAAAAGTAAACCAAGATGAACTAAAATGTCTTACAGGTGCATCCAATGTTGATGGAATAAAAATTCTTCAAAAAAAAGGAATTGACAACGTAATTCTAACTGATAAACAAAACATATCACTGTTGTCTAAAAATAGGATTTATTCTATAACATTACCTAATCTTGAACTTAATGATACTACAGGAATTGGTGACATTTTTTGTGCAGCGTTTGGCTGTACCATGTTAAAGGAAAAAGATATTCTTTGGGCACTTAGTTTTGGAGGAGGAGCTGCACAGGCTGCATTAGAAAGTAATCAAATAGGTCTGGAAAAGATTCCATCAAAAGGCGCTATAGAATCAAATGCATATTATTTTTATAACACAGTAAAATTCAAAGAGATTTAATTTTTATTATACGCTGAAAATTGTCTATTATGCGTATTGGTATAGCGGGGATACAGACTACTGAACTAGTAGCTAAATCAATTAAAGAAACACTCTCTGATGCAGGTTTTGAATCATTTTATTTTAAAAATAATTCTAAAGTTGCACTGGCTGATTTAATAATTGTTTTAGGTGGTGATCGTGGCGTACGAAATTATTTACACAGTGCGACAGATGTAGATACACCAGTTTTAGGAATAAGTGAGTCAGAGTCTAACGGAGTTTTAGCTCAAATTGAATTGAAAGAGCTTCCTTCTTATCTTAATCGTATAAAAAAGCATGATTATGTTATTGCAGATGTTGCAAGAATTGGTGTAACAGTTGATGGTAAAAGTACTTATCATGTTCTTAATGACGTATCTGTTTTTACATCAAAAAGCGCTACATTAATGGAATATATTTTACGAGTTAATGGTGAGGAAGTATGGCATGATAGTAGTGATGGTGTAATTATCTCTACCCCAACTGGTTCATCTGCGTATTCCTTGTCTGCTGGCGGACCTGTTATTTTTCAGGCTTCAAATGTATTTGGAATTATTTCAGTTAACTCGTTAGATATTACCAGAAGGCCAATCATAGTTTCTGATAACAGTATCATAGAAATTGATGAAATTTCATCACGTTTGCACTGTGATGTAGTTTTAGATGGAATAGACAGATTCAAAATTAACAATAAACTTGAGGCAACAAAGTTTGCGCCGCCGGCAAGGATAATTCGTATGAAATCTGATTCTACAGCTATATCTGCGCTTGCAAACAAAGTAAAACTAGCAGAAGAATTATTGTCTATGCCACCGAGTTCTAAGCTTTTATTAAAAATATTAGAATACGAGGGTTCAATGACACAAAAAGAGCTTGCATCAAAAACATTACTTCCTGATAGAACAGTCAGATTAGCTATGAAACATTTAATGGATAAGGGATACGTAAAAAGAAAAGTTTCAATGCAGGATGCTAGACAAAAAATTTACGAGATCACAAAACTGGATTAATTTTGTGAAGCAACAGTAACAAATGTTTTGAATGCATCTTCTGGAAATCCAGGTCTACTGTTAAACTCTGGATGATACTGTACACCTAAAAAGAATTTGTGTGTTGGAACTTCTAAAATTTCCATTCTTTTTTCATCATCGCTTTCTCCTGAAAAAATCATTCCTTTTTTTAGGAATTCTTCACGATATTTAGTATTGAATTCATATCTGTGTCTATGCCTTTTGAAAATTTTATCAGAACTGTATATTTTATGCGCCAACGAGTTTTGATTAATTTTAATTTCATTTGCTCCCAACCGTAACGAACCACCCATATCCGTTTCATCCTTTTGTTCAGGCAAAAGATCAATAATTGGATTTTTTGTATCAGCAACAATCTCAGTAGAGTTTGCATTTTCAAGATTACACATCTTGCGGCCAAATGCAACTGCTGCTAGCTGAAACCCAAAACAAATTCCAAGATAAGGTATGTTTTTCTCTAGCGCGTATGTAGCTGTATCTATTATTCCTTCAGAACCACGCGTTCCAAATCCACCAGGTACTAACACACCATCAAAATTATCGAGTTGCTTCAGATTTCCATTAAGTGTTTCCGAGTCAATCCAATCAATATTTACAGATTTTCCAATTGATGCAGAAGCATGTTTGAGTGCCTCATTAACACTAACGTAACTATCTGCTAATGTGACATATTTTCCAACCATTGCAATTTTAATTGCATCGTCTGTTTTTTGTAACGAGTTGACGATCGTATTCCAGTTGTCCCAATTTTTTGATGTGTTGACAAATCCCACATTTCCAAATTTCTTAAAAATCACATCAACCAATCCCTGCTCATACAACATTTGTGGTATCATGAAAATTGATTTGGCGTCATGACATGAAAATACATCTTCCTCAATTACGTTTGTAAACATTGAAATCTTTTTTCTAGTTTTTTCCAATAGTGGTGTTGTACAACGGACACACAGCAGATCCGGCTGAATGCCTATTCTTCTTAATTCTTGTACGCTGTGTTGCGTGGGCTTTGTCTTTTGTTCTCCAACAACGTCCAATGATGGAGCCAATGTTACATGGACAAAAATAACATTTTCAGAACCATCCTCTAATCTAATTTGTCTTAATGCCTCAAGAAACGGAAGGCTTTCTATATCACCGACAGTGCCACCACATTCTACAATTAGCACGTCAAGCTGCTCATCATCTGCAATTGCTCTGACACGGTTTTTTATCTCATCTGTGATATGTGGGATAATCTGAACGCATGCACCCAAATATTTTCCCTTTCGTTCAGCCTCAATGACACTGGAATAAATTTGTGCAGTTGTAATATTATGAGATTTTGGAATGTCCTTGTTAAGATATCTTTCATAACTTCCAATATCCATGTCACATTCGCCGCCATCCTCTGTGACAAACACTTCGCCATGGGCAATAGGATTCATTGTTCCAGCGTCAAAATTCAGATATGGATCAATTTTCACGCATGATACTTTTTGGTCTGATAATTGTAAGAGTTTTGAGATTGAGGCTGAAACTACACCTTTACCAAGGCCGGACATCACTCCGC
>JACNGK010000036.1:0-3870 GCA_014384145.1 Nitrososphaerota archaeon | reverse complement strand
CCAAATCCAATTCCTATAGGTAGTTTTCCACCAACAATCTTTTTGGCATTTTTTATTGCGTCTATAGTGTATTTGTGAATTTTTGTCTGTACACCAGTTGTTCCAAAGACGGCAACCATATACAAAAATCCAGTGCTGGCTCTGGCTATCTTTTTGAGTCTATCATTCTTTGTGTTCGGTGAAACCAAAAAGATTGTATCAAGATTATTTTTTTTAGCAGACTTCAGATATTCCTTTGATTCTTCAATGGACATGTCTGGCAGGATTAGACCATCGATGCCCACACTTTTGGCTTTTGACATAAATGCAGAATATCCATGTGTGTAAAGGACATTCGTATACGTCATTAAAACAAGAGGAACATCCGTCTCTTTTCTAATTTTTTTCACAAGGCTAAAAAATTTCTCAATCTTTGCACCCTTGTTTAATGAAACAGTACTTGCATTTTGTATGACAGGACCATCTGCTATAGGATCAGAGAATGGAAACCCTAACTCAATAATGTCAGTACCGCCTCTAACAAGACCTCTAACTATTGATAGTGTTGTATTTTCGTTTGGAAACCCTATCATAATATACGAAATCAATGCTTTTTCATTCTTGGATTTTAATTCCTTGAACTTATCTTGAATTTTTGACATTTCTCCTTAGATATTGTTTTACGATGTCAATGTCCTTGTCCCCACGTCCAGACAATGTAACTACTATTGAATCAGATTTTGATCTAGTCTTAGCGATTTTAATTGCATGTGAAATTGCATGAGCAGATTCTAGTGCAGGGATGATACCCTCGGTTTTTGTAAGTGTCAAAAATGCATTAATCACTTCGTTGTCCGTCGCACTTTTGTATTTCACGTTACCTGCATCCTTCAAGAATGCATGCTCTGGACCAACTCCTGGATAATCTAGTCCCGCTGAAATGCTATGCGTTTCCTTAATTTGTCCATCATTGTCCTGTAATAGATAAGTCATCATTCCATGTAATACACCCTTTTTTCCCGCATTGAGTGTAGCAGAATGCATGCCTGTCTTCAATCCTTTTCCTGCAGCTTCTACACCAATCATCTCCACCCCATCATCAATCATTGGATAAAATGTGCCGATTGCATTTGAACCGCCACCAACACATGCAATTACTGTGTCAGGAACATTTTTCATCTGTTTTTTTATTTCCTTTCCAATTACAGATTGAAAGTCACGTACCATCACAGGATATGGGTGTGGACCGACAGCAGAACCAAGCAGATAATACGTTGTATCAACATTAGTTATCCAGTCACGAATCGCTTCATTAATTGCATCTTTAAGAGTCTGTGAACCTGATTTTACAGGATATACTTTACAACCAAGCAAATCCATTCTGAAAACATTTTGCTGCTGTCTGATTGTGTCTCTGTATCCCATGTAAACCTCTGATGGTAACCCTAAACAGGAGCAAGCCATTGCTGTTGCAACGCCATGTTGCCCCGCACCAGTTTCCGCAATGATTCGATTCTTCTTCATTTTTTTTGCAAGTAGAGCCTGACCAAGTGTATTATTGATTTTATGTGCTCCTCCATGTAGCAAATCCTCTCGCTTGAGATAGATTTTTGCACCACCGACAGATTTTGTTAGATTTTCTGCAAAATAAAGCGGAGTTGGTCTTCCAGCGTAATTTTTTAAGTAATAGTCAAGTTCGTTTTGGAAGTTTTTGTCACTTTTAATTTTTTGATAATTCTCCTCAAGCTCTTCAATAGCTGGAACTAGTGTTTCCGGAATGTATTTTCCTCCAAAATCTCCAAACCTTCCATCTTTTGGCATTCCTATTTTCATATTGCATTCACCAATTCTGACACTCTCTTTTGTACATCTGAGCTTTTCATTATACTTGTACCTATAAGAAATGCATCTGCACCGCAATCATGTAAAAATTTTACATCTTCTACTGATTTGATTCCACTTTCTGATAATATCATTTTAGATTTCTGGAAATTTTCTAAAAGTTGCTTTGTGGTTTCAAGATTAATTTCAAGAGTATCTAAGTTTCTATTATTGATTCCAATAATGTCTGCATCTGTTTTTAATGCATTTTCAAATTCTGTCTTTGTGTGCGCCTCTAGTAAAATTTTTAGATCTTTTTCATGACCGTAATCAATCAATTTGTCAATATCATTGACAAAGCCGTTATCAAATAATCCCTGAATAAGCAAAAAATAGTCTGCACCCATTTTTTTTGCTGCATCTATCTGTATTTTGTCAATCATGATATCTTTCATTAATAATGGAATTTTCACGTTTTTTCTGATTTTGATAAAATATTCTGGTGAACCATTGAATAGATATGGCTGCGTTAAAATGGAAAGCGCTTGTGCACCACCAGATATCATAGATTTTGCTATTTGTACTGGATCAGAAATTTGCCTTATGTCACCTTCAGCAGGTGATGAAAATTTTATTTCGGTAATAAGAGATGCATGACTGTTATTCTTTATTGATTCCTGTAAATCAATTTCTGATTTATGTAATGTTTCAGTAATATCATAAATGCCATCATCAATTGCATTTTGTGAGTTTTCAACTAATTTTTGTAGTATATTTTCTATGATCTTTCAACCTCCTCTAATTTTTCCATATCACCGCAATTTTTTACAAAGTTTTTTAGTTTATCAAATGCTTTACCACTATGAATTGTAGTCAATGCTAGTTCAACTGCTTCATCAAAACTATTAGCAATATCTGATACAATTAATCCGCCAGCTGCGTTTAATGCGGTTATCTCAATTTTTGTTTTATTTGCTGTATCATTCAACACATCTACAAATGACTTTATCGCATCTTCCTTTGTGTTTATTTGAATATCAGAGATGTTACCCCTCTGTAAACCAACATCTTGAGGGTCAATAACCATGTTTGTGATTATGTTATTTTTTAGTAAACAAATTTTGTTTTTGGATGTGGTTGATAACTCATCCATTCCATCATCTGATCTAACTGTCATGATTGTTTCCGCATTTTTTCTTTGTAAAATTTTTACAATTCTTTCTTGATAGTCATCTGAAAAAACGCCAATTAGCTGATTTTTCACCATTGCTGGATTGGTTAATGGTCCAAGAAGATTAAATGCAGTTCTACCGCCAACAACCTTTCTAGCGTTTGCAACATTTTTCATTGCAGGATGAAATTTTTGTGCAAACATGAAACCTATACCAAATTTTTCTATTATTTCATTTACTTTGCTTGGTTCCGAATTCAAATCAAATCCAAAATATTCAAAAATATCTGCACTTCCTGATACGCCTGATATTGAACGGTTACCATGTTTAGCAACATTTCCTCCAGCACCAGCAATTACAAATGATGCAGCTGTTGAAATGTTGAATGTTTTGAGCTTATCACCACCAGTACCACACACGTCAATGATTTTCCCTTTACAATTTGGTGATATGTGCAAAGAATATTCTTCCATTTTGTTTAACATTGCAAGTAGTTCATCATCTGATTCACCCTTCTCTGTTAAATTTTTTAGAAATTCTGCAACATCTTCATCATTTTGTGTCCCAGTGAGTATTTCATCCATCACACTAGTCATTTGATCAATTGTCAGCTTATTTCCGTGAGAAAGTTGCTCTGTTAATTCTTTAATCATTTTTAATCCTCATTATGAAATTTTCCAAGATTTTTTTGCCTTCGTATGTCATGATAGATTCTGGATGGAATTGCACACCCTCTATGAGATATTCTTTATGGCTAACACCCATAATTTCTCCATCATCTTCGGCTACTGCAGTAATTTTTAATGAATCTGGAATAATCGTTTTGTCTCCAACAAGTGAATGATAGCGTGTAGCCCTAAATGGATTTTTTACTCCATTGAAAAGTGAATCACCATAG
>JACNGK010000037.1:0-10723 GCA_014384145.1 Nitrososphaerota archaeon | reverse complement strand
ACTATTAAATGATGATGGTTATGCTCATATAGAAGTTGCTTATGCTGTCGACACGTTACATTTTGCACCTTTTGCAATTATCCCCATAAAATTTTTGTGTTCTTATAGATAATAAATTATGTCATTACAATGATAAATTAATAAAAAATATTTACATAATTAATTAATTATTCGTTTATAAGTAGGAATTCTATTTTTTGATTAAATGGGTGGATCAAAAAATAAATCTCCAGCACAAAAAGATAAATCACAAAGTAAGGATGCAGAGCAAAAAAAGTCTAAAAAATCTGAAAAGAGTAATGTAACAAAGACTACTACTTCAGTAATTATCGATGAATCTAAGGCAATAAAATACATCAATGCTGCCAAAATAATCACTGTACAGGATTTAGCAAGACAGACTGAAGTTAAAATTTCTGCTGCTAATTCATACTTGCAAAAATTACTTAAAGATGGAGCAGTTGAAAGAGTAGGTGGTTTTAGCGGTCATCATTTATACAAATCAGTTTCTGGAAAGTGATAAAACATCATTAGGCTTTACTGTTTTTAATTTGTCAACATCATCCATCATTTTACCAATAATTGCCATTTGTTTTCCGGCAAATACATCATCAAGATAAAAGCAAATACTACCTTCAATTGGTAAAAATGCAATATCTCCTTTTTTAAAATCTGTTCTTTTACGTTCTACTCCAGAGTTAATTTTTGTCTCAAAATATACAACAGACTGACCCATTTGATGTGCATTTCCCTTCAAAGGTAACATACGTGTAATCAGCCCAACAGTAATTGGAGAAAGATGACGTTTTAATTGACAGGATATTTTTGCATTCCCATTAATTTCTAAAGTGACATCAACTTTAGAAACTGTTTCAGAGTCCATTTCTCGTTATCTAGCTCGTAGAATATATAACCGCTTTCAGATTATTTAATGATTGTCTGAATCAAAAACAAATGCGAATAAAACATACAAAGACATCGATTCAGAAGATCAATCTAACCCAACTGAGAAAAATGACATTCAACCACTGGATGAATCTGTTGAAAAAGCAATTGAATACTTTAGAAAAATACGTGAAGGCGGTAACGCAGATCTTACTGAAAAAGAAATTGCAGAGATTGATAAGGAGTGTGAGATTATTAGAAATCGTAAAATAATAACTAAAAACTTAGAACACAAGTCGACAGAAATTACTGGCAAGAATGGCCAAATTGTTACTGGACCACCAACGTTAACTAGATTTGAACGGGCTAGAATCATGGGTGCACGGGCACTTCAACTATCTCTTGGTGCGCCTGTATTCATTGAAATTCCAAAAAATGCAACATCATCACTTGAAATCGCAATGGAAGAATTAAAACAAAGAGTAATACCAATTGTAATTAAAAGAACATTACCAAATGGGGATTATCAGCATCTTCCAATAGATCAATTTGAGTAGATCAATCATCTATAAAATTTAAAACAACTAAGATTTCATTTGTTAATAAATAGTGTTTGATGTCAAAATGATCGAAAAAACAATTGATTACACAGTTGAAAAATTTCTAATTACTAATGAACCTGTGATGGAATTAGCGATGAATGTATTAGAAGTATTAAATAAAATTGGTAAAATAACAATCAAGGGAAAAGATGAATCTTGTCCAGCCACAGTATCTGTTGCCAATATAATTACCCAAAATGTGCTAAATGGCACTACAAAAACTGATAAAATTTCTTTAAACAGTGAAATTTCAGATGATGGACGTATGATTTCAACAATTGAAATTATGATAACAAAAATTAGTAACTAATAGACACTGCCTGGACCTTTGAGTAACATGTTTTCACATTCCTTGCATACCTTATCATCAATGTTAGACTCAAGATTATGATGAATGTCGCAGATAAGCAAGCTAGATTTTATGTAATTACATAACCCAATGAATTTTGATAAACTTGATGGAGTATATGCATTATCAGAAGCTAAACTATCGCATATATCAGTAATCATACTTGCAACCTGCTTTTCTGCTAGAAGTTTCTCAATTAGTTCAGGATTGCCACGTATTCCACGAATGTAGTTACTAATTGCAGCTTGAGTAACACCCAACATTTGTGATATTTTATCTTCGCGTATGTTATGTTTTTTAGCAAGATCTTTTGCTATAATTGCACGTAGTGCAGGAATCAGTGATTTTGATTCTATTTCTGCTGGTAGTAACATAATCAAACACATTATCAATGATATAAAAATCCGATTAAAATTAGCTATAACTATTTACTCATAATTAATATAGAATTTTTGATACTGCATGGATGAGTTCATAAAAAATTGTAGAGTATTACTGGAAAAAATTACTATGCAGTATGATGCAAATTGGATTGCATTCTCAGGTGGTCTTGATAGCAGTATTCTAGGACAGATAAAAAAAGATCAAGATCTTAATGCCTTGACAATCATCGCCAAAGATTTTATTGGAACTGATTTATCATATTCGCAAATTATGGGAAAACATATTGGCATTCCTTTAGAATTAAAATATGTAAGTATTGACGAGATGTTAGATGCGATAAAAGGGACAATTAAAATCTTAAAAAACTTTAACGATATTGAGATCAGAAACTCAATTGTCTCATATATTTACTTAAATGCACTAAAGAAAAAAAACATAACAAAAATTATTACTGGTGATGGTGCAGATGAAATCTTTGCAGGATATAATTTCTTAGTAAAAAAAGATCATGATGAATTACAAAAAGAATTAACAAGAATGAAAAAAATAATGCATTTTACATCACAAAAAATTGCCAATGAATTAGGCATATCGGTTCAGATGCCGTTCATTGATGAAAACATTATCAAGTTTGTTGAAACTTTACCAGTCAATCTACTAGTAAATCAAAATAATGGCATGAAATTTGGCAAATGGATTCTACGAAAGGCATTTGAAAATGATTTACCATCCAGTATTATATGGAGAAAAAAAACACCGATGCAAGATGGTTCAGGTACAGTTGGCTTGATTAAGATGTTTGATTCTGTCATCACAGATGATATTTTTAAGGAAAAGACAAAAAAAATAAAAAGTGAGGACAATGTAACAATCAGAACAAAAGAATCATTACATTATTACGAATTTTATAAAGAAAATTTTAAAATTCCTGAATATACGAATGGAAACAATCAATGTTCAGATTGTAATGCTGAGATAGTTAGTAATTCAAAATTTTGCAGGATGTGTGGAAGGTTCCCAATCTAAAGTTAATTTTTATATTTTTTTGGCTTTTTTATAAAGATCCTTTTGCATCCATTACAACAAAAATAATATTTTTCACCATCATGCTCATGAATAAGAGCTAGAGATTCGTCCATTTCTATTCCACAAACAGGATCAACCGGCATAGTAATATTCTCAATTTAATGTATAAGTGTGTTATCGAGTTTTTTAAATCACGCTTACAAGAAAGCCAACAACAAGTAATGCGCCGGTTATTCTACTAAAAGATAATGTTGAACTCATAACTGGAATTAGATTAGTTAGTTTATCATAATTTTGTTTTAATTTTTGTCCAGATTTTATTATTAGAGGTATTGTTGCTAAAATAATTAAACAAAAAATTGGAAAAATTTCAAAAACTACAGCAATTATAGTTATTCCGTAAGCAATTGCAGGGAATACCCATAAAATGGAGCAAGCTTTTTGCATTCCTAGACTGATAACAAGTGTTTTTCTTCCTTTTGCTTTATCTGCATCATGATCAGGAAATGATGTAATGAACAAAACTAGCGAAGATAATACACCGATAACAATTCCAGCTAGCACTGATTGCTCGGTAATTTGTGACGTTTGGACAAAATATGTTCCCATTACAATCATACTTCCTTTAATTGCAACAAAAACTTCTGCTAATCCCCAGTCAATAATTTTGGTTGAGTAAAAGTAGATCGATATTACCGCAAAGGCAAGAATTATTCCTATAATAATACCATCTGTTGCAACAAAGTATATGCCAATGACAGTGCCGATTATCAAAAAAGCAATACCGGCTGCATAGACTTGAGTAGGCTTTAGTAAGCCCTCTGGAAGAACACCGGAACCACCACTCATTTTTGTTCTATTTGTTGCAGTATCTATTCCACGTTTGAAATCCCAATAATCATTTAGTAAATCCACACTAGCATGAAGGGCTAGTACACCACACATTGTAAGTATGGCATCAAATATAGTGATACTACTAGTATACCACCAAGTAATTGCTAAACCTACGGATACAGCTATTACTGATGCTAGTAAAAAACGAACGCGTATTACACGTAACCACGCAGATATCATTACACTAACGATTCATTACTCACACTAATTGGTTTTCTTCCCATAAAACCACTATCTTTTTCATGCCAGAATTTAATCTCAGTTTCCCCTTCTTTCCAACAAAGCCAAATTTCTTCATCAAAACGCTTTGCAGGAAAATCAAGTAAGCCTTCATCGAGCCCCTTCAACAACACACCTGTATTTTCTAGGTCTTCTATCGACTGATAAAATTTTGTTACTAGAGAATTAAGTTTCTTTTTGATAGTAGTATATTCTTCTAAAGAAGTTGTAGGTGTAAGGCCAGAAGTTAACTGCTGTTCCATTTTCATAACTTCAACCTTCATTTTTTTTGCATAATCAAATTTCTTAATTACTGTAGGAAGAATTTCGTTGGCTTGATTCACAGAAAAGTATGGGTTCATAAAATATAGATCAAATTATCCCCGTTTAAATCATATTTTCTATAGCTATAGTAAGTATTAAAAATCATGAGAACTTCGCATAATCATGGTAAGAGTAAGTACAAACAGAGGAACTAGTACAAGAAATGTAAAATCCGGCAGGTCAAAATCTAAGAGAGCAAAACCAAGTATGAGATCTGGTCGGGGAACTGTTAGTAGGTCATCTTCTGGATCATATGGAAAAAAGCGAAGAGCATCCGCAAGTACAAGATCTGGTCGGGGAACTGTTAGCAGAAGTGGCGGAACAAGATCCAAATCTCGCGCAACAGGTATGAGGGCTGCCAGAGCATCTGGTAAAGTAAGACGCTCCGGACGAGGATACATTGCAGCAAGCGGTAAGGCTACTAAAAGAAAAGCGGCAAAACCAAGTATGAGATCTGGTCGTGGAACTATCAGTAGATCATCTGCAGGATCATATAAGAAAACTGCCAGAAGAAAACCAAGTACTAGATCAGGAAGAGGAAACGTCAGACGATAGTGTTGATATTTTTATAAAATCAACACTTCCTGGCTAATTTACTTTTTTAAAAAATATATATTGTTTTCATTATCAACATATCATAACTTTGGGAAATAAAATAAAATGCTCACATATTCTTGTAGAGAAGCAAAGTCAAGCTTTACAATTACTAGAAGAGATTAAGAAAGGAAAAAAATTTGGCGCAGTTGCTAGAGAAGTTTCTACATGTCCAAGTAGCAAAAAAGATGGGGATTTAGGATATTTCACAAAAGGAATGATGGTAAAAGAATTTGATGAAGTAGCATTCAAACTACAAATTGGTGAAGTGTCAGAACCAGTAAAAACTCAATTTGGATACCATTTAATCAAACGACTATCATAATCAAAAAAAGTCGTCCATTACTTGTTCCTTTTTTTCAAGATGCTTAGTAATCTTATCCGCCATGTTGCTCGCTAATTTTACTTTTTTCCTACCAATCCAATAGTATGCCTCATCAATTGTATCTTTTGCAATTAACACAACTAATCGACCAGTATCTTTTCTACCTGTTCTTCCCTTCCTCTGAATAAATCTGATTGAGCTTGGAACGTTATCATAAAAAATCACTAAATTTACTTCAGAAATATCAAGCCCTTCTTCACCAACTCGTGTTGCAACAAGAGCTTTAGTTACCCCATCACGAAATCTTTGTACAGTTTCTATCTGCTTTTCCTGTTTGAGCCCAGTTTGACCTGATTTTCCAATTAAAATTTCAGCTGTAATATCCATACTAACTAATTTTTTTTGAATTACATCAACTGAATCACGATAACTAGAAAAAATTAATACTTTAGATTCTATATTACGTAAGATTTCTACCAGTTTGTCAATTTTAGGATGCTCGATGCCATTAGCCTGTTGATTTTTTGCTAAATCAATTGCTTTCATAAAATTTTGATCAGTTTCAAAAAGCTCTTTAATTCCAGCACCTTTTTTGCTCTTTGTTCTATCACAAAATTTTAGAAATGGTGTTATACCATGTGCTTCAAAAATATTCAGTGCGTATGTTATTCTAATTGCTGTAAATAGTGGCTTTGCTGAGCGTATATTTCGTTTTAAAACAAACTGTCTCGAGTTTAATAATTGTGAGAGTGACTTGTTATCAGAAAGTCTTAGTCCATTTCTTTTAAGCTCCGTATAACGCTGATCCAGTGCAAGTTTCAAGTATCGTTGAATAACTTTCAAATCAGGTGAAAGATCTACTGTAACCCATTCTGTTTTAGTTTCTTGAATGTATGGTTTTACATCTGGGCTTGAATCATTTCGTTCAGCTAAACCTCTGACATGTAAATTGTCACAGATTTCTTTTGCCTTTTCTTTTTCACTAGGCAATGTGGCAGTCATTCCAAGTAATCGTACATTTGATTTGTTTAGTTGTTTTGCTATTTCCACATAAGCGTAATCACCCACAGCTCTATGTGCTTCATCAAAAATAATTAGGTTAAATTGAGTGGTGTCAACTATTTTTCTAGCGATATCATTTCTGGTGATCTCAGGTGTTGCACATATTACACTATTAATCCAAAGTTTTTTTCTTTTTGTGAGTAAATTCTCACCAGTTATCAGTGCAATGTCATCTATTGCAAGTGTGTCTTTCAAAAATTCGTAATGCTGATTTACTAACACTTTGGTTGGAGCTAAAAACAAAACTCCACCATTTCCCTTAGTAAGATAATCAGCTATGACATGTAATGCTACCACCGTTTTCCCTAGACCAGTTGGAAGTATGATCAAACAATTTTCGTTTTTTGCTTGGTTTGCTAAATTAATTTGGTAGTCACGTACTTCAACTGAATCTGGAACAATGAATTTATGTTCAACATTTTTTGCAGACAAATCTCATCTATTAGAAATTGATATTATTTTGATTTTATAGTTTTGAATTACATATTTTTGACTTTATCATAGCTTCAAATCATCCATATTTTTCCTTAGGTTATGGTTCAAGTGAAATGTCCATTTTTAACCATAAATGTCCTTTAGCCATATCACATTCATAGTTTTTCTCTTTAATGCTGGTTTTCAGTAATTCAAAAAGTTCTTGTGGAATATCTTCCCAGTACTCATTTTCAGTTTCAACCTTCAGTATGTCCTGTTTTTGCATTTTTAGTAGCCACTCATGAATTTCATTTTCAGATAAAGAATCAGTTGAATCGTATCTATCACCGATAATAGTCTCAACATTAAACCTCAATTTTTTCACTTGTTGTAGATGATGCTAATATATTAATTGAATTTTATTTAGATAGTAACATTGCCAAAATGTATTTTTTGTGATATGATAGAGGGAAAACTTTCATGTTATGTGATTTACCAAGATGATGATTGTATAGCTATTTTGGATAAATACCCAATAGATAATGGTCACTCTCTTGTTATTACAAAAAAACCATATGAAAAATTAACTGACATGGATGTAGATGAAGTGTCTAAATTATTTTCCAAAATCCCAAAAATTGCTAATGCAATTATCAAGGCAACTAATGCTGATGCATTTAGTATTGCGCAAAATAATGGTAAAGCTGCAAAACAGATTGTACCACATGTTCACGTGCATATAATTCCACGGTATAACAAGACTGGAATATTATGGACAAAACGCAAAATTCTCAAAGATGATGAATTGAATGAATTAGCGCAAAAAATAAAAAATTGTTTTGAATGATTATTTAATTTGAATAATTTGGGTTGTAACGTAAGATAGCACCAATGTTACCGAGATTAGATACCATAGAACCATGCTCAGATACGCCAGAGATTACTTCAATTTTTGTTCCCGTTTTTGCACTTAATAATGAAAGATAATCTACAATATCTTGTTCTGACGCTTCTATATCCAATGATTTACATGATAAACATGGAGAGTCTTCAAGTTTAGTTTTAGTCTGGAATACTTTTGTCCGTTCAATAATTTTTTCTTGTGTGTCATTGCATCTCTTGCATTTGGATTCAATTCTATAAAGTCCAATTTTGTCTGTTACAATGATTGTATCAACAACATTATTTTTTAAATAGTTAATAATTTCATTCAAACCATATACACCCAATCCAGAATTACTGTTGATTTGCTTGAACAATTTTTCAACAATTTGCTTTTCTTCAACCAATCTAAAATTAGAAAGAATGTCTGCTGATCTGTCAAAAGCTTCTCTTATTCCTTCTGAGCCAGCATACGATGCATCTATAGTTGAGATAATCATATCCTGCAATCTATATTCTAAATAATTATCATTAACAAACTCCTCTTTTGTAGGTCCAGGACCAGAAATAATCAGACCTTTAATTGGATAAATGTCAATAAAATATTCACGTGTAATTTGTGCTATCCTATTAAAATAATAAGTAAGTTCCATCTCTCTTAATTTTTGAAATCTTTTTGCTGATTGGCCTCCTTGTCTATGTTTACCTGCAACACCAGAGCTTGTTTCTTTCAAAACTTGGACTTTATCTCCATATAAGATTCCCCAACCTGCATCTTTAGCGTCAATTGCTAAAAATCCAATTAAGTTGTCATCCTTTAACATATCTTTTAAGATATCAACATGAAAATGATCGTCACATCTGTACAGGAATGTTTTTAGGTCTTTTGGTGGATCAATTTCAAACACTTTTACTATTTCACTACCTAGAGGTCCACCTTCTTCCCTTGGAAGTGCGCCACAAAATATTACCAAACCTCTTTCTGGAGTTTTTTTGTATAATTTTAATCGCTGAAGAACTTTTGATAATGAATCAACAACATGTGTTCGAGTAACATCAGATTTTATATTATCTGCGGTACCCTGCTCTTCCCTCAGATTTGTTATTACTTCATGCAGCTGTTTGCCTTTTGGAATATAGACGGTAATCAACTCAGTTCCACGCCCTGTGAATGTTGAAAGTTCTTGTAACGTTTTTCTTATTTTATAAAGCTTAACAGAATCTTGTTTTTGTATTTCTATTTTTGGCAATTATATCTATTTTTAAATTGTTAGTATTAAGGTAAATATTTTTAATAAATCATTTATAGAATTTAGTCATATTTTATGATCGGTATTAGATTAGATCTAAATTATTTTTGAATAAGTAATTATGATAACTTAAATATCGATTTTAGTGCAATGATATTATGTCATTTTTAGTCCAAACAACCAAGTTCATTAATGCTGTTCCAAAAGTTGCATTGGCTATCCTTGCTTCAGTATTTGTTATTGGATTGTTTATTGTTGGATTCGATCAAGGTCATATTTTTAGTATAATATATGGCGAATCATCTTTTACCGAACAATTTCTGCATGAACTTACTCATGATATGAGGCATGCAGCAGGATTTCCTTGCCATTAATTCAAGTTGAATTGATTTTTAATAATTATTTGGATAAAGTAATACTTTTGAATTATTCTCATTAATAGAAATATCTGCTTTTTTAATCCTACTACGGTACATCTTAATTTTTTTACCATCATCTGTAATTTTGAACCTTTGAATTTCTACTAATGATAACTTTTCCAGATTTGTTAGGGCTTTGTAAGTGGTTGATAACGAAATCTGTAATTCATTAGCTATTTCTACCACATCTTTTTCAACATTTACAATCGAAAATAATACTGCATGTGAACAAGTAGTTGTAAGCGCCTCTATAACACGCTGATTAATATCATATTCATCAAGTTCCAGTAGTGTTGGTTTTGGAAGTGTACCCTTCATAATAATTAGTTAGCAGATAGTGAAAGCGTCGGCTCTGGTTTTTTAATGGATATTTCTGCCTTGTTGATTCTGCTTCGATAAATCTTGAAGCGTCTTCCTTTTTCTGACAAGATAGTTTTTTCTACTCGTACCAGCGTTAAATCTTCTAAATCTGATAATTTTTTATAAACTGAACTTAGTGGGATTTTTAATGATTCAGAAAGGTCAGATGCTGTTTTACCCTTGCGTATAATTGAAAAAAGAATTACTCTTGATTCAGCATCTGCCAAAGCCATAATAACTTTTTGAGTTATATCATATTTTTTTAGTTGTGGAAGAGTAATTTTATGTCTCATCACAATTTGATTCATTAATAATGTATATAGGCATATTGATTGTTCCCTATTCTAATAATATAGAATAGAAATAATTTGTAATATTTAGTCCACGTAATTAAAATTACGTTATAATATTTTTTAATTGATTATTTGCATCTGCTTCTTTAATTTCTCTAGCAATACGACGTCCCATACTCATTGGTTCATCAAAAATTAAAGTAGTGTATGGTGAACCATTCATGAAGATGTTTGTTCCAGCTACGATTCTAGCTGAAAATTCAAATGCACTGAACTGTGCATTTTCATCGTATACACCTTCTATACAAAATGGTCCGTTCATTCCAGGCGGAACAAGTTTTGCAGATGCCTTTACAAAATTTTCAGCCATCGTATACACTTCATCTAATAATGATTCTCTCAAAACTAGCGGACTATTTCCAATTACGTTAAAGGATGGAA
>JACNGK010000039.1:0-10871 GCA_014384145.1 Nitrososphaerota archaeon | reverse complement strand
AAACAGGAAAAGATGGGAAAATTACAAAAAAAAGTTGAAGAAATAACCAAGATGGGTAAAGAACCAATTATTGCAGTGATACAACGACAGGGCGAAATAATTTATTATAAAATTTCAAGAATGAATTTTTATCAAAACACATCAAAAATAGATATGAAAGACTTTGAATTCTAATCTATTATGTATACACTGCCCATTCTGTTGTATATTTTAAAAGATTTTTTTTCTCCGCGTATACCAGATCATATATTTGAACATAATTTGTCTTGTTAGCCCACAGTTTTTCAAAATTCTTTATCTTATTCTCTACACGTGCCTTGTCATCCCATGATGTAAAAACATCAACTGACTCAAAGTTACGATTTTCTGCATCAAAAGTAACATTTGATGTGCCTGAAAAGGCAACAGCATCATCATTTGTATCCCTAAATATTCCCATACGTTCCTCAAAAACCCCATCTACATATTCTGAATTTGGAATAGCAACTTTCACTTCAAGTTTAAAATCTTCTATTATTTTCTTTAGCTGTCTAATTTTACTATCTTGAATAAGACCACCAATTTTTTTATCTAGATAAAGTCTTCCGTTTAATTTACTAGTATTATGTTGGTCAAAGAGTTTTACTATTGCATCCAAGTCAGAGGTAGTAAATCTGTGTCCTGAAACCAGTCTGATTTTGGCGTGATTATGTTCTATGTTTTCTAAACCAAAAGTCAATGTACTCAAACTTTTGACCGAGATGAATTCTATAGTTCTGTCATACTGAATACTATTAGTTAAACAAGGAATGAAAAATTCTGATACAACATCATCCCTGTCTGATCTATATTCCTGTTTTAAGGATAAATCACGTAATGCCAATAAAATAAAAACAAGTACGAATTATTTAAGGAACACTTGAAAGGAAAATGCTCCCGTCGGGATTTGAACCCGAGATCATTGGCTTGAGAAGCCAATATGCTTGGCCGGACTACACCACAGGAGCTTGTAAAAACGAGAATCAATTATAATTTAAAGCAATTGTCTTGCTTTCGTATACAACAAGTAAAAACCATCAGCATTTACATTAATGGTAAAAAATTATCATTTTGAAACTTTATACAAAATCTAATCTCATGATTTTTGATTTGGAAGCTAAAAAGATATTAGAAAAACTTTCAATTGAGAATTGTCCTGTTGGTATGGGTGGTTGTAAGAGTCAGGGACATAGCTATGATTGCTGTGAATATGATATAACAATATTTGATGATAAAAAACAAAAAGAGTCTTTCCTTGAATCTGACGGAATATTTTATCATATTTATCATGGAATGTTACAGGAAACATCACCTGATATTTTATTGCAGTATGATGGTATGACTATTTTGCTTGACGAACAGTGGGAACTTCGTATGCTATTATCAAAAATTAAAGAAAAAAAAGAACAAATTTTTAACGCCTACATTAAAAATTGTTTGGTAGAAGCGGGGATATGTATAACGAAGACAAAAAATGGATTAAACACTGATCCATATTTTTCTTCGTGGCTAAAATGTGCGGCGTATTTTCTTGCCGATGCTGTATCTGCGTTAAATTTTCAGCGTCCCAGTCCTGTACATATGCTAAAGATGTTACGTGAATCCAACAAAAATAAAATCAATGAATTAATTTCACCAATAACCGAGTCAATTGGAATAGAGAGAGCCACACCATCTCTCCTTTCAAGAATGTTAAAGTCAACTATGGGATTTTCAGATTTGATAGAGGATAATTCTCACTCTAAGATAATTTCTAAGAAATATCGCTATATGATAGAAAATTCATTATTTTCTGATTGTTACTTTTATTTGGGATACATTAACAGAAACAATTTCAAAAAAATTCAAGATCTTCATAGAAAGCCAGAACTAATTCATATATTGAAAACTGGATTTGATCTGGAAAATGATACAACGAAGATTGAGTCAGAATCTACCAAATTACACAAAGCTACAAACTATTTACTTTCGCTATATCATGAATAATTTTAGTATGTCTATCAAAAATCATGGAATGCTGGTATAACGGTGTGATTTTTTTGATAAAGTTTTAAAACCATGTACATGATCCATTTTGCATGACCGATCAAGCATGTGGCTGTGAAGCAGACACTGGAGATTCAACTTACTCATGTGATTGTGAAATGCAAGGAGCCTGTATTTGCAGTGCCGATTGTACCTGTGGATGTAGCGTCTGCAAAGAAGCTGTATCAGGACTACAATAAATTTCACAGTTTTTTCCTTTTTATTAGTAAAAGCCTAAAGTTTTTTATTTGAAAAATTATTCCTCTTCTTCCTCATATCCCCACGATTTCACTAGTTCTTTTTGAAACGTGTCAGCCTGTTTTTCATTTAACCCATCTCCACAATTTTTATGCGTTGGAACAACAATCATACCATCAAGTTTGAACTCAACTTCGTAAAAGTGTATTTTTGGACATTCACACATATCTAATAAATCGAACACTATCCTCTATATTTGCTTATTTGGAACATTTAACTAACTTTGACGGGTATTAACATTGTATGCGTAATACAATTTTCATAGTTTTACTTTCAGTTATTCTTGTTAGTGGTAGTGTTGTTCCAGCAACATTTGCGGATCATGTGTCTGCTGGTTCTGGTATTGGTGCAGGTCTTGGCGGTGTTAACCATCCTGGATCCTGGTATCCGGGCGAAAATCTCAAAGTTGGTGATTACTTCAAGTACAAAGTATGTCATTCAGAGTACAAGGACTGTACAGATTTTTGGTTTTCAATGTGGATAGAAAAAGAAGTAACTAGTGGTCCTGAAGATGTGCTTCGTGTTCAAGTTCTAGTTGAAGATGGAAACAAGGTACTAAAAGGTCAGATGGATGTAGGTAAGGTTACTCCAGAGTATATAGGAGGTACTGTAAGCGATAATATTTTGAAGTATGCATCTGTATACAAAAATTCAATATCGTGGCTCTCTTCCTTTGCTACTGCAGAAATTGATCAGCCTGGCAAGGGACCAAAGGCATTCTCCAAGGTATCATGGGGTAAGATTGCAAATATTGGTGGTGAACAAGTATCGCCTATCGGAATGGAAACCACAACTGTTCCGGCAGGTACATACGATACAATTCTTGTTGGTTGGAAGGCAGGTGGCGTAACTAGTCACATTTCCGTTGTTGATGAATTTCCCCTACCAGTGAAAGCCCTCACGTGGGTTCAGGTGACGGAAGGAAATCCACCTAGAGAATACGAATTTTCATTACATGAATACGACAACGTTTCTTCAAATCCATTTGCAGGTATTATAGATACGGAAGCGGTAAAGAAGGGGGAAAGTTGTATTACTAATTATGAATCGGCAAAAATTTATGAAAATACAAATACGAACTCAATGGTTGCTGACATCATATACGGTCCCGAAAAACCTAGAATTGGCTGTGAGATTGAATGGACTATAAATTTTAAGAAAGCATTTTCTACTGACTTGTGGGAAAACCAAGTGCATTATGACATTTTAAAAGTCAATGTGATAGATGGCCAAACAATACCGATTGCTTCTTTAGCTGATGATGAAGGACATGACAAGTTATTTTCTGCTTCAGGTCAAGTGCACACATATTGGCTTATGCAAGGAGATCCTGGACTGCAAAAATTTGCTGTAATTGTTTATGGTACAGGTCCGGTATACAGTGTGCCTGATGCTACAAAATTTGGATATGTAATTTTTGATATTGATCTACAAAGCAAACAATCAGTATCTGGCAGCCTAGAAACTCTTACACCCACTCCAGCAGAATCTGAAACGTCTATTCCTAGTTGGATTAAAAATAACGCAGGATGGTGGGCTGATGGGATGATTGATGATGGTTCATTTGTTTCTGGTATACAGTGGCTAATTTCAAATGGCGTGATGAATATACCATCTACTGAACAGGGAACAGGTACTGGAGGTAATGTAATACCTGACTGGATCAAAAATAACGCAGGATGGTGGGCTGATGGAATGATTCCTGATGATGCGTTTGTTTCTGGTCTTCAGTGGCTTATATCAAACGGAGTCATGAAGATTTCGTAATACAATTGTTAAAATCTAACTAGGATTCTCTAAATATTGAAAAATTTTGGTCGGCTTATTTTCTTACCCAAAAAGAAAACTACGAAAACTAATCAAAGAGGGTGAATTTGAAGAAGCCATTGCCTTAGGAAATAGTATGGAAGAAAAATACCAATATGATCCTGATTTTATTGTTATAATGGCAGGTATATTCTACATTCTACAAGATCCAAAAAAGACTCTGCAGTATGTTGAGCGTGTTTTAGAAATTAACGAGTATGATACTGACGCACTTGGTCTCAAATTACGTGTTCATCAACATTTGAAGGAAAATGACAAAGTAATAGAATGCTGTAAAAAAATTCTAGAGATTGATTCTGATGCTTACGACGTTAGGACTATTCTTAATGAATTAGAAGGGAAATAATTACACATTTTCTTCTTTTTGCTTGATTCTGAATTTCTCGTATTTCGTTTCTCCTTTATGGTCTACATCTTTCACTAAATACACATTTTCCAAAAGCCAATCACAAAATTCTGTCACCTTATCTGTAAATTCATACCATACGTGCAAAGAATGTGGCAGAATGTCAATCCTCTCTTCTTTTCTACCAGCCTCATTTGCTGGGCCAAGAAATACCTTTACACCTTCTTTACCTTCATACATGTAAGCATCTTCTGTCTCCACATCTCCAAAAATCTCTCTTGCTTTTTCTTTGATTATACCACGCTTAATGGGAAAATTTGTTCTTTCCATATCCACAATAAAACTCAAGTCCTGTTTTCCATACATGTCAAAATTTTCTATTTTTCCTTTGTGTGGAAAATTTACTAGTAATTCAATATCGTATTTTTTCCCAACTTCCTTTCCGATATCTCCTATCTTTTTGTACGCAATTGCGGGTTGCTTTTTTAATAAGATCATAATTTGTGGCAGATTTGATTTTAGTTCCTTTTGTAGATCTTTTGTGATTGTAGTGAAGATCATGAAAAACTAAGAAATTTTTCCGAATATATTAATTGAGATTGGTTTTTTTAGTCATGATATTATTTGAAATTTATGGCAATGCCATCAGATGATAGTTTTGTACCTGACGATGAGAATCAAGAGCGTGCTCCCAATGTAGATAGTTATAGAATCACTTGCATTGATTTCATCAAAGATATTTCACATGACTATCTTGCTTGGGTAGATCGCTACAAGCTGCCAGAGGAAGAGGATAAAAAACGACGAACCGAGATATCTGCCATTATTGAACGAACCAATGAATGGATTGCCAAAGTTCCACAAACTTTCAAAGCAGTTGATGTGGTAATGAATGATGGAATACAAAAGATGGCAGAGGCTACAGCTGGAAAACCATCACAGATTGGTGTTTTTGTGGACAAAAAGTCTGGCTATACACTGGCAAAACCTGGAATTATTGATGTAAACGTAAAGGCTGCAGGTAGAGAGAAGAATAAAACAAAGATTGGGCTACACACAAAGGACCAAAGGTTTAGGATAGAATCAACTGGTAAGGTATTCTTTGATGAATCTAACATTACAGAAGAGGAATATGATCTTTTGGATATCAATTTGAAGCTAAATGCTGAAGAATGTAAACAGCGTGATGTCATATCATTCACTGTTATCATTAGTGAAATGAAGGATGGAATGGAAATTGATAGGCGTGGAGTTAGTACCGTCGTTCACATTGTCTAGTTTGGTTTAAGAATTAGATTTTGTCAAGCAGTTGTTTCTTTTTTGCCTGAAACTCCTTATTGCTAATAATACCCGCCTTTTTCAACTCGCCTAGTTTTTTGATCAATTCCACATTATCTTCAGAAGTTCTAATCATGCGTTTTGCCTTTGTGATCTTTTTTGAAACTGTTTTTTTGGCTCGTGATTTTACCTGTTTACTAAGTTTAAGACCTCTTATTTTTGCCAGCCTGCCAATTTTTTGACCCTTCTTCTTTGCTTCACCTACTGATTCCAAAAGTTTGTCTACAAACTCATCATCATTTGGTTGGAAACGTCTCTGAAATTCTTTAATGACAAGAACAGGATAAGGTGTCCATTCTACGGCATCATAGAATTGCTTGATCTTATTATCAGGAAGTGATTTTAGATATTTGATAAGATGTGCCTCAGACTTATTGTCCACAGGTATATTTTTCATTCAAGTTATTAATAATGATCTACAATATCATACTAGAGTATGACAAGAGAAGCTATCCTTTATGAAAAGAGACCTGATGGCAAGGTTTTGTGTACAGCATGTGCCAGATATTGCGAAATGAAAAAAGGACAGATTGGTCTTTGTGGTATCAGGGGAAATGAAAATGGTAAGCTTGATCTTTATGTTTATGGAAAAGTTATCGCGGGTCACGTTGATCCAATAGAAAAGAAACCTGTGATTCATTATAATCCAGGAAGCAAGATTTTCTCAATTGCAACAACTGGATGTAACTGGCTCTGCAAATATTGTCAGAATTCTGACATCAGTCAGAGGCGTAAAGTTGAGGGTGTTGACATGACTCCAGAGCAGGTAGCAAACACTGCTGTTGAGCATGGAGCAGATGGAATAGCGTACACCTACAACGAGCCTTCCATATTCATCGAATTTGCACGTGATTGCGGTGTAGCTGCAAGAAAGAAGGGCCTCTTCAATATTTTTGTCTCAAACGGATATGACACACCTGAATCAGTAAAGATGATGGATGAATTCTTGGATTGTATCACTGTTGACTTTAAGGGAAGCGCAGAGCCAGACTTTACCAGAAAATTCATCGGAGTGCCGGATCCCCAGCCAATATTTGATACTATTCTAGAAATCAGGGACAAGACAAAGATTCACACGGAGATTACTGACCTGATAGTTCCTGAGGTGGGTGACAGCTTGGAGCATGCACGAAAGCTTGCAAAGTTTGTCTATGATGAGTTGGGTCCGGAAACTGTAATTCACTTTCTGCGATTCCATCCTGATTACAAGATGATGGAATACCCAGCTACGCCGGTAAAGACTTTGGAAAAGCATTATGAAATTGCAAAAAGCGAGGGGCTCAAGTATGTATATCTTGGAAACGTTCCGGGACATCCATGGGAACACACCTACTGTGCTGGGTGCAACGAAATTGTTGTGAAAAGATTTGGGTTTGACATACAAGAATGGCATCTTGACAAGAACAACAAGTGCAAGTTCTGTGGAAATCAGATACCGATAACGGGTTCATTAGCCAAGGGCTACAAACAGGAAAGATTTCAGTTTGTGGTATAACGTGTTTGGTCATTATACCAGATATTTTTAGGTTATTTTGAGTACCAATAATATGCATAAAACTAAAATATAGTTACCAAAAAAAATTCTTAGATGAAAAAATCAATATATTTATCATTTTCATTACTCGCAATTTTTTCACTTATAGCTGTTGCACCATCTGCATTTGCGGAACATGGCGAGGGTGGTATGGCTGCTACGGTAACAAACGCACCTGGATCATCAACTCCTGGATGTGAAGAAACTGATTCATGCTTCATTCCAAGTACAGTTGTAATCACTGTAGGTGGAACTGTTACTTGGGATAATACTGACAATGCAGCGCATACATCATCATCTGGAACAGCAGCAGATGGACCAGATGGCGTGTTTGATAGCAGCTTAATTATGGCTGGTGGAAGTTACTCTCATACATTTGATACTGCAGGAACATTCGATTACTTCTGTATGGTTCACCCATGGATGCAAGGAACTGTAATTGTTGAAGCTGAAGCAGCACACGGCGATGATCACGCTGAAGAGATGGAAGAAATGGGACACGGCGATGATCACGCTGCAAAGGGAATAGAAGATCTATCTGACCAGTTTACAGCCTCAGTTTCATCCGGTGTAATTCACCACATTGGTGCAAACACTGATGATGACACATTAATTATTCACTTGTTCGGTGCAGACGATGACGGCGAACTTAAAATTACTCTAAACAAAGACATCATAACTCCATTTGATGACGGCAGCTACTTTGTACTAGTAGAGAATGAAGAAGCTGACTTTGAACAAATGGGGAGAACCTTGCACATTGAGTATGGAGCAGGAGCTGAGACAATCGAAATAGTTGGAAGCCATGTAGTTCCAGAGTTTGGAACAATTGCCATGATTATACTTGCAGTAGCAATAGTAAGCATCATCGCAATAACTGCAAAGACAAGGATTTCTCTAATTCCTAGACTCTAAGTATTTTTCAAATCATCCCTTTGATCGTCTTGGATAATTCGGATAGAGATGGTGTTTCCATAACCATAACACCATGAAACGGATTTTCATCTTGTAAGGCTTGTCCGCCAACTACAATAGGTATTTTGAATTTTTTTAGATTATTGACCAATCTCTCGCATGACTTGATATGATCCTTTAATGTAATTGAGATTAAAATTAAATCAGGTTTTTTATCTAAAATGTGATTCGTTATTGAATTAGTTGGGGCAGAAGGTGCCAAGTTGATTACGTCATAGCCGTTTAACGAAAGATACGTTTCCATCATATAGCATGGAATTGCATGATATTCCCCATCTGGCGTGCAAATGAGAATGGTTTTTCCCTTATTCTTTATTCTCGGTTTAGTGCCTATCTTTTCAATTAGACGCATTGCGGTATTACTTGCAATATGTTCATCTCCAACGTCTAATTTTTTTGCATCCCATAATTCTCCTATCTGATACATGGCCGGTCGTAAAATAATATCATAAAAATTGGCTACAGATGATTGCTTTACAAAATCGGTGTAAATAGAAATGGCATTTTTCAAATCACCGCCCAGTAAGAATTTACGCATATTTTCTTGAGTTTTCATTAGATATTTCTCACGTTTTTTCATATCAAATCGTTGAGTAGATGACACAAATGATACAATTGATGGATTGTTTCTATATTCACTTGGAATATCTTCTAAGGTAACATCTGATGTTTTTCCTAAATACTTGACAGTTTGTTGCCTGGATGTCTTTCCTTTTGAATCCCACTTGCTTTCTACTAGATAAGAATATGATTCATTCTTAACAATTTTAGAACGAACAAATACCATATTCCTTCTGTTTATTTCACCGTTAACTCTAATGGCATGTTTAGATTTCCAAATGGTTCAGTGATTTTTAGAAAATACTCACTGGATTGATCATAATTCCATCTTTCCAAGTGTCTTTGTGCTGGAGGTCCAAACGTGAAATCAATTGACTTTATGACGTCTGGCTTCATTTCTAGTCTACCAGCGGTCACGGTATTAGTAGAATACGCCCATTCTTTTTTTCCATCAGTAAGAGTATAATTGCATGCAACAGGTCCAGTACAGTATACTGAATTATTTTTGCTATCCGTATTATGTACCACAAATGTCAGCCAAACAGCCGAATTACCTTCAGCGTTTATTATTACCTGGGCTGGTGTATAGTAGTAATGCATCGGTCCAACTTCATACTTCTTTGCTTTCATCATGTACTCAACATTTTCTAGTGCACTCTTGAATTCATTTTCGCATAAAAAAACTTTTGAGGCTTTATCATATTCTTGGCATTTTACTAATTCCGCTTTTAATTTATTATATTTGGCAGTTAGTGCAGAATCAGAACTTGATGGGGTATCTACTGGCGTTGGCGTTGATGGTACTGCCTGCTCCGCTTGTGGAACTGTCATTATTCCAACTTTAATGAGATGTTGAATAGCATTTACAAAGTCATCATCGGAAATTTGATTTCCTGCCCACCAGCTGGCGGTATTTTTAACCCAACCAGGTATAGCTGACTCGGCAGTTCCAGAAACTGCAGTGGTTGGAATTTCTATAATGTTATTTGAAACAAGCCATTCAATACCTGAGACAAATGAACCATCGTCAATAACTCCGTCTGCCCACCATCCTGCGTTATTTTTAATCCAAGATGGAATAGCGTCGCTTTGTGCTGAAGCTGCTAATGGAAATATAGTAACTACTGTCAATAAAGTCAATAACAAAATCACTTTATGCATGCGATGATTTTACTCTCATGTTTTATAACCAGTGCTAACTTTCTTTACTAGTGCTAACTTTTACACAAAAATTATCGACGCGTAGCCAACAACTGAGTTTTTGTCGCCTGAAATGTCACCACTAGTAGCATACTTTAGCAATTTTCCCTCAGTGGCACCCAATTCCTTGCAGGCAATCATTGTAGATGCAATTGCGCCGAAACCGCATGCAGTGACATTCCTTTCATGCAAAACCTTGTAAAATTCATCTACATCCAATTTCAAGATGGGTTCAATTAGTGCCATGTCTTGTTTGTGTGCAAATCCATTTTCTTCATAGTGTGTAAAGTCGGATGAACCAATCAACAAGGCGTCTTTTTTTTGGGCAAGTTTTGCAATTGCAGAACCCACCTTAGTTGCTGTTTTTTGCTCTTGGGCAATTAGCGAGACAGGAAGTATTTTCATTTCATTAGGAAATGTTTCCTGCAACATTGGAATTTGAACTTCGATGCTGTGTTCTTTTGAGTGAGAGAAGGAATCAAGTTCCAAGATACCCAAGTTTTCTCTTAATTCTAATGCGGATTCTGAATCAACTTCCACTAAACCAAGTGGAGTTTCCCAACTGGAATCAATCATAGATGCAATATTTTGACCAATTCCGTAGTGATTGGGTCCAGTAATTATTGCTAGCTTGCTTGTTGATGATGAGATTGAATAAAACGAATGGCATGCAACGGGACCAGAGTAAACAAACCCTGCATGGGGGCATATCACACCGTAAATCTTTTGATCAGAATCTGTAGGAGGTATTTTACCAGGACCCAACTCATGCAAAAAGCATTCATGTAT
>JACNGK010000045.1:0-11099 GCA_014384145.1 Nitrososphaerota archaeon | reverse complement strand
TGCCTCTCCTTCTACTTCTGGAATGTAAACATATTTCTGTCCAACATACTCCCATGTGTAGTATTTTGAGATGCCAGTGTCTACCGGCGTTCCTTTCAAAACAAATATCTCAGAGAATACTAGTCCTCCGTCAGGGTGTGAAAATTCAGCCGACCTCACCTTGATATCAATTCTAATTTTACTAGGAGAATCACCCATCGGAACAAATCCAAGCTTGTAAGTTCCTTCTTCTAGATTGGGTAAAGCAGCCCTAAGAATTGGACGATCATCCCACTCGGGCGAAGCCATACGAATACTCCAAACCTCCCCATTTTCAGGATTATCTGGGTTTATCTGAGCTCCAGCAAACACCACTCCTATGATGGCTGCGAGGATAATACCGCCAATTATTGGCTTTTTACTCACAACATTTGTGATGTTTACTAGTAAATCTAGTCATCGAAATTTCATGCACTGTTAACCATTATTCACACCGGAAATTAATAATTAATTTCTAAACCATGTTCCATGGCTTCGCTATCAAGTAGGTGGACAAAACCACAGACACCGGGCATATCTGAAAGATTAAACAGTGTGCTTAAACCAAAAGGTGCTTTAAAACCACGTATAGAGTCAGCCATTAAAAAATTACAAATGCAAACTTCAAAATTAGATAACATGCTTTCATCATTAGATAGCAGAAACGAAAAAGTTTTTCATAGAATCGTAGAAGCCACACAACAGCATGATACTCATACTGCTAAATCATTATCAAAGGAACTAGCTGAAATTCGTAAGGTCCGCCGTGTACTTGGAAATGCACGAATGGCCATAGAACAAATAGAATTACGATTAACAACATTCCATGACTTGGGAGACACAGTAGTAACTGTAATGCCAACCATAGGACTTATGAAAAACATGAAATCATCACTTGCGAAATTCATGCCAGGTGCAGACCAAGAGCTTAACAACATGGCAGAGATGTTAGGAGGTTTGATGACGGAAACCTTCCACAGCACAGATGCCTCATTTGGCGGTGATGCTGTTATGAATTCAGATGCAGAAAAAATCTTGCAAGAAGCTTCTGCTGTCGCAGAACAACAATCTGGAGATAAATTTCCTTCTATACCAGATCAGGTATCAGAACCTTCACAATCGCGTTTTATGTGAGTGATTTTAGATGCTACGCAACTGGTTCAAAACTTCAACTCCAGAAAAAACCGATCCAATTTGTACAAGTTGTGGATCTATGATTGCCTCAGATGATATATTTTGTACAAACTGTGGAGAAAAACGAGAACCAGTATTTTCCTAATTTCTAGAATCTTTAAAACTCTTAATTCTACTAGCTTCGTCAGCTACTATTTTGTCAATTTCTGAAATTTTATCTTTTAGGCTGTAAACTATATTGCCAACATCGTCAGCATCTTTTTCCACCTCAGATCGTTTTCTAGTAAGTTCTTGTAACCCTTCATTTTCGTCTTGTATGAATTGATTTATCTTCGTAAGCTTTTCTTTCAAATTTCTAATATCAACTGATTCATCTTCAATGCTTTTTACCAAGCCTGTTCGTTTATCCCTCAATTCTTTAATCATGGTTGCAACATAATCAATAGCCTCTCCTAACTTGAATCGCTTATCCATCAATTGTTCTATGCCAAGCTGACTTTGTACTGCAGTTCCAGTTTGTTCATATGATGTTGTTTCCTCAGCAGGCTCTGTTGCAGGAGTTTCTTCTGGTTGAGGTTCAGATTCAAAACTAGGAGTTTCTTCTGGTTGAGGTTCAGATTCAAAACTAGGAGTTTCTTCAGCCATTCCACCAGAATTTTCATCTTCATCTTTATCCTTGAAAACATCAAACAAGCCCATTGATTCAATAAATTAATTCAGCAAGATAAAAGTTATGGCAAACACCAGAAATCTTGGATTTTCGCCCCCGCAGAGAAAATGCCGATTTTAGGCAAATTTTGACGCAACAAAACGTGTTCCGCTATGCGTTCCGCTATGGTGTTTCAAAATGTTCCTCATAAACACCCTAGATCCATACTATGACATGTCAAAACAACAGTACAGATCCGAAATGGGAATCATGGGTGATATCCTAGATGTAACCATGGACGGAGGTCAAAGAGGAGTTATTGTATCTGCAATATCTCGAAAAGCAAACCTCTCTCACTATGCGGTATTAGACAAATGTGAGAAGCTAATCAATGCGGGCTTGATGCAATCAGAAAGACTAGACAGAAACAGACTTTTCAGAATTACTGAAAAAGGGCTTGATTTTGTCCAAGAATTCCAAAAGTTTCAAAATCTCATTGAATCCATGAATTTAAGGTATTAGGCTATGAATCTGCAACAAATAGTTGCACAAAAACATCAATCTCCGGGGGGGGAAATGCTTTTGGTAAGGAACACGGATATCCTCTCAACGATGGTAAGAATACCAATAGTTGTGATAGGTCTGGTGCTTATAGCATTAAGCACACCAATCCAGCAATCCTTTGGTTCTAGTCGAACCCTTGATTTCACCATTTATCCAGATGGCTCAACTCATGTTTTTTATGAATTAGATGTGGATCCACTAAAACTGGAAATTATGGTTGAACTTTTTGGAGAAACGATAGAAAATATTACGATCACTGATGAGGATGGATTTTTACTATCAAATGAGATTAATCATAATTCAGTTGTAATAGAAACATTTGGCGCATCACACATCTCTATTGATTATGATACGCAGGACTTGGTTTCAAAAACTGGAAAAATATGGGCGTTTGCTATAGATGCACCTGTACAATATTCATTACTAACACCAAAAGATTCGGTGATCGTCGAAATGGGTAATTTTCCGCTTAGTATGCAGGTAGATAACCAGCAATCATATCTAACTTTCCCTCCAGGCCAAACAAACATCAGCTATTACATTAGCACATTAGCTTCCGCTCAATCCGTACAACCAATTCAGGAGGACAGTACAACTGGCAACTCTTTAATCCTGTATATTGGCGGTATAGCGGCTGTTGCGATCGCTGCTGCAATCGTAATTATAAAAAGAAAATCGTCTAGAATTGAATCATCTGTAACAATTCAGCAAGATGAACAACCTAAACCACAAAGCCTTGCTCCAGAAGCAATTTTCAAAGTAAAACAAGATCTAAGAGAAGATGATAAGGAGATAATTAATTTCATCTCGGCAAATGGTGGTCAAGCTTATGAAAGCGAACTACGAAAGAAATTCCTTCAACCACGTACCACAATGTGGAGGGCTGTTAAACGGCTTGAAAGGCAGGGAATTATAGAAATTGAGAAGAAAGATTTGCAGAATATTGTAAAATTAAAAAGTAAATTGGAGGATGCATGATGAACAAACTACTTGTCTTTTTCTCATTATTTTTGATTGTAAGCATGGGTTTTGTTACTATTCCTAATATCATACATGCAGACTCTCAGCTTGACATACTCGTAAAAATAATTCAGAACACAAAAGAACATATCAAAAATGATATTGATAAACTGGACAATATTTCACAAAAAGTTTATGATTTCTATGATGAGGGTTTAAGAGAAACAGTTCTGTTAACCCAGGCCGTAGAAAATGGAGATACCAAGTCAGCAAAACAACACTTTATTTCTGCCATGATTGCCTTCAAACGTACTAGTTTAGCAATTTCAGAAAACGAATCGCAGGAAACACCACAGATGATAACTTCTGTCCACAGCCAAACAATTAAGAAATATGAAAACAACATCAAAAAATTAAAGTTGATATCAGTCAAACTAAATACAGATGTAGATTTTGAACAGATAGATCGATTACTTGCTTTGGCTAAGGCAAACGTTGCAAAAGGCAGCATAGAACAAACCAAGGAAGTTCTTAGTAAGATTTCATCAGAAGGCAAACAAATTCAGAAATTGTTATATGAAATTAGTGAACAGAACAGAATCCACAAGGCAAAACAGTTTGTTCAAAAACACGCAGAGAGGATTAATAGTCTAATACTTCAAGCTAAGACATTTGGCTTAGAAAAAACCGCCAATGACTTGCAACAATCTCATCTTCAACTTTTACAGGCAAACACTACCAGCCAAATAAAACATCAATTCAAAATTATTATTGTTCATCAACAAAAAGTTGAACAGGTAAAAGAAATTAGCCAGACTGGACTTTTAAGATTACAATCGTTACTTGTTCCGCTTGAAAAGAAAGCCCAAAGTCTTGCTGGTGATCTAAAGGAAAACAGCGCAGCAGAGCATTTCCTCAAAAAGGCTTTTAGTCTTATTGAGGAGGCTAAACAGGACATAAAAGACTTGGAAAATGCTCCAGGCGGAACTAATGCTAAATACCTCGATTTAACAATTGGAAAAAAGATCCAAACAATCAAAGACCTGTTGCTGAAAGTTGAAAAACTAATTTATGTTTCATCATAAACTTCATATACAATTTTAGGAGCAATTGACAATATGGCATCAAAGCAAATCACCGTTGGAATTGGAATTCCAATGATTGTTACAGGCTTTTTTATTGCAGTTTTTTGGGCACCGCTTGTTGGAGATGTCAAAGAAACGGTTGAATTCATTGGAAGTTTAATTGGTATTATAGGCGTCATCTTATTCATAGCTGGACTGTTTTATACTAAACAACCAGTAACGGCGTAACAACCAAACTTCATTTAATTTTCAGATTAAATAAATAACCAGTATTGTTAGAAAAAATGTTTGAAAACTAGAATTTTTGAAATTTTCACATCTATTGAGGGAGAGGGAATACTTTATGGTACCAAAACTCTATTTGTAAGGCTTGCAGGATGTCCTTACACTTGTTTTTATTGTGATACATTGGATGCACTTCCATTAGATTCCGGTAAAGAATATTCAATTACTGAAGCATGTGATCTAATAGATAATAATCTGCAAGATAATACTTACAAGGTTAACTTTACTGGAGGCGAACCACTCATTCAATATGAGGCTGTCAACGAACTTGCAAAACATGTTAAAGCTCGTGGTCTTCCTACATATTTGGAATCTGCGTGTTTTGATTCAAAAAAATTTCTATATGTTTTACCGTCTATTGATTTTGTTAAAATTGAGTTCAAAACAATAGATTCAGAATTTATTGACGAAAAACATTATCCTAATCTAATTAAAAATACACTTGAATGCCTCAAGGCAGCAATAGAGGCTAAAAAAACAACTTACATCAAGATAGTTGTCAGCTCAAAAACTGAATTAGTCTCATTTAAGGAACTTTTAGACCAAATTTTTAAAATTATTTCCAAAGAAGATATTTCTGGGTTCATTATCCAACCAACAACCAGTCTTTCTGAACCAACTTTAGAACAATTAATGGTGTTTTATGATAATGTCTATCCATACTATGAGGAAGTTAGAGTAGTACCACAATTACACAAAATAATTTCTGCGCCATAATCTTGTTCCTTCAGTCTACGAAGCATCTAAGCGATGAGATATAAATACAGAGTCAGTTTTCAGAATTTGTATTCTTATGGATGAGGAAAGAATCAAGAAACTTGTTAGGGAATTAATCGTCGAAATAGGTGAGGATCCTACTAGAGAGGGGTTAACTAAAACACCCGAACGTGTAGCAGATACATACAAGGAAATTTTTAGTGGTTATGATTCTAATTCTGAACTATCAGTACAATTTTCAGAAGACTCGGAAGTCGTAGTAGTAAGAGACATTCAATTTTATTCCATGTGCGAACATCACATATTACCATTCTTTGGGAAGATCCAGCTCGCTTATACTCCAAACGGCAGAGTTTTTGGAATTTCTAAACTAGTCCGCTTGGTTGAAAAATATTCAAGAAGATTACAAATACAAGAAAGAATGACAAAAAACATAGCAGACGAGTTGTATTCTCAAGGAGTAAAAGGAGTTGCTGTAATTACAGAGGCTGAACACCTTTGTATGAAGATGAGAGGCGTAAAAAATAATGCGTCTGTGTCTTCTGCCGCATTTAGAGGTATTTATGAGAAAAAAGAAGAAAAAGAAAACGTCATAAATATTATTAAAAATCCCTCAAAAACATTTTTTGCACAAAATTCCTGAAAAGATAAATAATCATTAGTTAGATTCGATTTGTGGTAGGACGCGATAACGCTCATATTCCAAGGGAATCTTGGCCAAGTTTTACTTGGTATCTTATTGAATTTGCGATAGTATTTGCGATTGCAAATCTAATTGCATTTCAAATAATACCTACAGTTGATCAAATGATTGGCGAAAAGAATCTTTTACTTTGTGAACAGGTATCATGGCTGTCTAAGTGTGCCCCATCAGAGGAAAAAATGTCTGATACGGGATTACTAAATTGGATATACTGGAGCATTGTTGGCGGTGTGTTTATTGGATGGTATTTGCTCATTCGAGGATTTGTTCTTAAAAAACCAATTCTAGGAAACCGATAACCACACTATTCTTTTAACTTACTTTCTATAAAGAGGTCAGCGTCAGACCAACAATCTCTAAAGTAATCAATACACCATTCATGAAACTGATAATCATTACCATAGAACATTTCAGTAAGATCAGCTTCTCCGTTAAGATCAGGAAAACAAACACATGCTTCTTTTTCGTTTAAAACTACGATTACTTTAACATGTTTTCTCATCTTTCTTTCAATTAGACCCTTTTCAATTAGTTTGTTAAAACCTGATCTCTTTAGTTCCGCTTTTCTGCCTTGAGGAACACTCGCAAATTCTGAAACAATGTATCTAGATTTGATACCAGCTTTTACTTTTTTTGTAAGAGGATCAAAAAGATCACCTGGTATCTCTGACAAAATTTCATAAATATATTCATCGGCATTTTTGTAGATATTTTTCCATTTTTCTAGGGTTTTTGTAATGCCTTTGATTTGTGTGCCAAATGCCAGCTGACCACTTCTCATGATATACTTGTGAGGGATATCGCCAAAATCATGCTTTTCAAAATAATCCAAATGTTGTGATAAGAATAATGTAGTAGATATCTGCAGGCACGAGGCACGACCAAAAGTAGTCAATGTGTATCTTCCTTCTTTGTCCTTTGAGATCAGTCCAATATGTTCCAGCCGCACTAAATTTCTATGAACTTCTTGCTTTGTTGCACCAAGCTCCTTAGCCATTGGTTCTATCCTTTTGCGACTTCTCTCCATAAGCTTGAATAGCAAATGTAGTCTTTGGGTACTAGCAAGTTCTAAGTAATTCTCCGCTACTCTGTTGTAGTATTCCACACAAAGTGTGATTTGCATACGTAATAAAAAATAATGTAATTGTCAAGTTGTTTTGTATATGAAAAGTAAGCTGTGTATGTGTAATATCATAATTCAAGCTTACCACAATATATGATAAACAAAAAAAATACTATACCATGGTAAAATTAACCACAAATAGAGGAACAGCAGTACAGAACATCAACGCTACCTTTGGGAAATTCACACAAGAAGCCCAGAAATTACAAAAAGAGCGATTAGATGTATCTGGAGCCGATACAGTCCTTAGCGTACAGAGAGGAACTGCTACAATTCAGGCCAAAGATATCCCTGCCGTTTCACAACCTTCTTTGAAAGGTCAAAAAATAACCACAAACAGAGGAACCTCAACAGTTACCCTCTAAACTTCTTTTTTTTAAAAATTTACCAAACACGATCAGGTTTATCAGAAACACTGTAACATTATATGAAATGAGAAAAATTCCAAGACCATTCAAAATGCCATGGGGTAAAGGCATGGTTATAGATGAAGTTTCAATATCTTCTCAATATCATGAACCTACAATTCAGCTGTTAGAGTTTGATAACGGTGACAAATTATTACGATTCTGTTCCTATTCGCATGGACGATTCAGCAGATCACCGCTAATGATAGATGAAAAAGATCTAAGGCTACTTGGAAAGGCTATTGTGAAAGGAAAAGAAATTAGAAAGTTTGTCTCAAAATTAAACCAGTGAATATAGCGTTTTATCGTCAATACCTGCTTCAAGAAATGCAGCCTTTCGGTTATTACACGATTCACATTTACCACACTGCACTTTTCCATTTTTATAGCAACTCCAAGTGTTGAAAATTTTATCTCCTAAAACATCATAGCCTTTTTTTAATAACTGCTTTTTTGATAGTTTTGCCTTGTATGGTGACCAAATTTCTATCCTTTTTCGAACTCCTGATTTAATACCATCAATTTCTCCCTGATTAAACGAAGACTCAATTTTTTTTGAAAAGGCTGGTCTACAATCTGGATAGTTTTTGTCGCCTGTGTGTGCACCATATGCAACTAAAGAAGCATTTATTGAAAAAGCCCATGCTGTTGCAATCGATAGGAAAATCCCATTTCTGATAGGTACAACAATTGAATAATTAAATTTGCCAGGAATTTTTTTCTTTGAGCTTGTAAGCGCGTTTGTATTTCCATACAATTTCTTCATGAAATTGATGTCTACAATCTTGTGATCTTTTAATCCAAGGATTTTTGCGAATGACTTTGCCTTTTTTATTTCCTGATTTGCTTTTTGACCGTACAAAAAAGAAATTCCATACAATTCATATTTTTGCTTCAAATATGTGCATGCACTGATAGAATCAATCCCACCACTAAAAACCACCACTGCTTTTTTCATTTTAAACTCTAATCTTGGGACCAGTACTAGGTTTACAAATAATTATGTCGCAACCCACTTTTGCAGAACTAAATCCTTTTTCCATAGATTTTCCAATCTTCTTTAGATTTTGAGATTTTTTACAGAAAGCGATTACAGATGGACCTGCGCCACTTATGGTGACACCTAATGCTCCCGCATTAAGCGCATTACTCTTTACTTTTGAAAAACCTGGAATCAAATGTTTTCTAGCTGGCTCAACAATTACATCCTGAATAGATCTTCCAATAAGATCCGAATCTTTGAGCAAAAATCCAGAAACAATATTAGCAGCGTTCGAAAGATTTGCAGTTAAATCTGATAATTTAACTGTCTTTGGAATCACAGATCTTGAGACCTTTGTCTTTTTCTTTGGTACCTTTAATTTCGGAATAGCTACACATAAGACTAAATTCTTTGGCGGTTCTAATCTAATAACATCAAAAGGTTTTGTTTTTACTACTACAAACCCGCCCAGTAATGACGCTGCAACATTATCATAATGGATAGTTCCTGCACTTGCTTTTTCTCCTATTCCAGCACACTTGATTAGCGTTTTGTTATCTAGTTTTAGATTAAATAATTTGTTGAACGCCAACGCTGCTGCTACAGCTGAAGCAGCACTACTTCCCATTCCAAATCCAGCTGGTATACCTTTCTTAATTTTAATCTCAATTCCAGATTTTATTTTGAATTTTTGCTTCATTGATTTGACTACCAATCCAGCAGTATTTTGTTGTGGGTCTTTAGGCACATCATCTGTTGTTAGTATTCTAACTCCATGCCAAGGTCTGTTTGTACTGATAGATTTGCTAGTTTTACTTAGCGTTATTTCGTCATAAAATGCGTCCAATGCCAAACCAAACACATCAAAACCTGGACCCAAATTTGCCGTTGATGATGGTGCACGCACCTTAACACTTGTAACCATTAATCTTTAGCCTCGTTCGTCAGAATATCCTTTTTGGTTGGCTTATATTTGAATGCCTTGAAAAGTTCTTCGAATGGATTGGCGGATTGCAGTTATTCCTGCAACTATGATTCCCATTATTGTAATCATTATTCAATTTGATATAAAATTAGAAGACGTTCTTGCTATTGGCGCATTACCATTCGCCGCTGCAGCATTAATTATGATGACAAAATTGGGATTACAAGGATTAAAGCTAAGTTACATAGCAAGAACATTCCTTGGACCATTTGATTCTATTAAAAATTTAGTAGCAATGAGAGTTGGGAGTGAATTCATTAAATTTACGACACCAATGTTTGTTGGAGCAGAATTTGCAGTAATTTATTACTTAACTAAAAAACGAATCTCGCCAGCAAGGGCATCATGGGTAGCAATTCTTGATATTGTTACAGAAGTTCTTGCTGGAGGTGTACTGTCAATTCTTGCTGGGGTTTTTGCATTACTAAGCGGTGCTTATGTGGTTGCTACCATAGTTTTGGCAACTAGTATTGTGGTAACTTCGATTTGGGTTGTTTTGTTTTTTATTTCATCAAAACACACGTTTCAGGTACCAAAAGGTATTGCTGTATTAATGACAAAATTTGGAAAGGAACGTGGTAAGGAATCTTTGAAACAAACCAATGAATGGTTGGAAGAGGTGTGTACATTAAGCAGAGAAAATTTGGGTTCAGCAAAAACAAAAAAAGTTTTTGTTGTTGGTTTCTTAATTGCTTTAGTTGCATGGATACTTTACGGAGTTTCATTTTTGGTAATAGCAAACAGTCTTGGAGTTACCATAGAATTTTTTGAATCTGTGATGGCTGTGATGGGTGCAAACGCGATAGGAAACTTGCCAATCACTGTGGGAGGTTCTGGTTTGGCAGAATTTGGAATTGTTGCGTACATTAACAACCTAGATCCTTTTAATTTTGTAATTCCAGAAGAAGGACTTGAATGGAATGCTGTGATAGGCTGGAGGATTGCAACATATTATGTACCAATTGTAGTTACTTGGATTCTACTAGTCAAGCTTGCTTTAGGTAAATATACAAGACCAGAAACTACTCAGAACGAATGTCCAGTCTGTGGTAAATTACTCAGCAATAGCAAATTTGCAAGTCATTTAGAAAAGGAACACAAAACTGAATAGAAAGTACTTATTTTTCTATAATAATTTTAAACTATGAATTACAGGAATAAAGTGGTTGTAATCACAGGCGCTTCTAGTGGAATTGGTGAGGCAACAGCTATCAAATTTGCTAAGAAAAATGCTAAGGTGGTTTTAGTAGCTAGAAGAAGAGAAAAACTACTTCAAGTACAGAAAGAAATTTCGCAATATACAGATTCTACTCTAGTTTGTCAGTGTGATGTTTCTAACAAATCACAAGTTAAGGAGATGACTGATACGGTAATAGATACTTTCGGCCGAATTGATATTTTAGTAAACAATGCGGGATTCGTTATTTATGGTAAGGTTTCAGAGCTTACCATCGAAGAAATAGAATCACAGATGGAAACAAACTACT
>JACNGK010000061.1:0-11105 GCA_014384145.1 Nitrososphaerota archaeon | reverse complement strand
ATGTTTCTCTTCTTTTGGTATCTTTGAAAATCTTAAAAACTCGCCAATGTCTTGTACGTTTGTTTTGATTCCCCTATAGAAAAAATATTTTCTAAGATTTGAAAATGTTACACGGATCGTATTTGGATTTCTTCCCTTTCTTTCATTCCAGTTAATCCATTCCTGTAGCACACCATACAAAGTGTCTTCAAACTCCTCTCCCTTGTTGGCTTTGCATACAAAAAGTTCTTGAACAACATCATCTGTACTTCTTCCGTCATACATTTCAGATACAAATGCTTCAAAGTTTTTCACTGCATATCGTCTGCATCTTTGCGTGCCTGTTGGCTCTGTATTGATTCGCTGTTCATACGACTCCTTCGATCTATTAGTTACTAGGAAACTAGCCATTCTCACATACCATTAGGGTAAAATCAGATATAACGCGTAGCGAATTTACAGGTTTTACGGCTATTAAGTAGGACATAGGCGTGAGGATTACAGATTTATTCAAGTATAATTCAGTCGGTTCGATATGAGCGCGGAAACTAACTCAAGTGGACTTGTTCGAAGCCTTTCCCTTTCACAGGCAATAATGATTGGCGTTGCATCAATGATTGGCGGAGCCATATTCGTGTTAGTAGGACCTGGCATATCTGCTGCAGGCCCTGCTTTGATAGTCGCATTTCTTCTTAATGGAATTATTACTCTCTTTACTGCATTAACTTATGCTGAACTAGGATCTGCCTTGCCCGCGACTGGCGGAGGATACAAGTGGGTAAGAGAGGGACTACCCAGACCTAATTCATATCTAAGTGGTTGGATGGCATGGTTTGCGCATACTATAGCAGGCAGTCTATATGCAATTGCATTTGGAACATTTTTTGGGCATCTGTTAAAGTCCGCAGAAATAATTGACGATACATTTGGAATTCCTCTTGAAAAGTTATTTGCCGTAATTGCAATTGTCATATTTACCATAGTCAACATTAGAGGTTCTTCACATACAGGAAAAGTAGGCAGTGCAATCACTTTTACACAATTAGGAATCATTGCTGCTTTGGTCATAGCTGCTCTTGTGGCTATGACGTTTACGAATCCAAACTGGCCAACTAATTTTCGAGATTTCTTTCCTAACGGTACATCCGGTCTTATATTGGCAATGGGTATTACATTCATAGCATTTGAGGGCTATGAAATTATTGCACAGGCAGGGGATGAGATTAAAAAACCGAAGAAGAATATTCCTAAAGCAATTCTTGTCTCTTTGGGAATAGTAGTTTCTGTCTACATTCTTTTTGCTTTTGTCTTTATTGGTGGACTTGATCCTTTGCAAATTGGACAGCCTGCATGGGAGTTTATTGGAGATTATGGTGAGCTCGGAATAATTGAAGCTGCTGAATACTATCTTCCATTTGGTGCACTAATTGTACTGGCAGGTGGGTTTGTGTCAACATTGGCTGCATTAAACGCAACAACATTTGCCGCAAGCCGTGTTTCCTTTGCAATGGGAAGAAATCACGATTTACCTCCAGTGTTTAGTAGATTACATCCTAAATATCGAACGCCTTTTGTATCTACAATACTCTCTGCCGTAGTTATGATCACACTCGCAATGTTATTTGATCTAACAATGATTGCGCTTGCCGCAAGTGTTATGTTCTTGTTTTTGTTTGCCCAGGTTAACGTAGCCTGTATTACAATTCGAAGAATGGCTAAAGAAAAAAAGTTAACGTATGGTTTTAAGACTCCATTCTTTCCTGTAGTTCCAGCTATTGGTTTTGCCGTTGTTTCTATACTTGCCGTTTACTTGCTGTTTGCCCAACCACTTAGCTGGGCAATCGCTCTTGTTTGGATAGGAATAGGCTTTTTGATTTACAGATTGTATACGTCAAAAAGAGAGAAACAAGCCACCGCGCCCCTTGTATTCAACCAAGAACCTTCAGAAAGAAAGGAGTACAGGATTTTAGTAGTATTTTCCAAGAATACATCCACTAAACTTGCCAAGATTGCAGCGGCAATTGCTGATCAAAAGGACGGCGAAGTATCTTTTCTCAGTGTCATAACTGTACCAAAGCAAACCCCATTATCTTTTGCAAACAAAGCTGGCGAGACCGGAATTGGTGTATTTGATGAACTCAAGAAATCAATTTCACATTCAATACGACATAGATATCTTGTCAGGCTTTCCCATGATCCTACCGAGGCCATATTAGCTACGGCTGAAGATGAGGGAATTAACACCATGATAGTTGATTTCTCCTTTTTACGGAATAATAGAAAATTATTATCGCTATCTACTTGCGATATAATTGGAGTAATACCAGGAAAAGACTTTGACAATGATATGTCAAACCTCATTGTTTCATATGATCAGGGCCGTCACTCAAACCTTGGACTTGAAATCGCACATGCAATTTCAGCTGATTCCAAAAGTAAGATAAGAGTAGTTCGTGGAATAACACAATCGCCACAGACTGAAGTCGAAATTGTTAACAAAATTAATGAGGTTATGTTTGATCTGGACATCAGAAAAATACAATTTGAAAAGGTGTACCCAAAAACAAAAAACATGTTAATATCATCTGAACTTTTGAAGAGCTATGACAAAACAAAGAATGGTGTTCTAATTTTAGGCGCTGGAAACCAATCTGATACAGCATTCAGCCCAAAGGCATTAGAGCTAGCAGATAAATCAAAAAAGACAGTATTCATAGTACGCAATCACATGTTCTCAGAATTTCATACTAGATCATTTTTCAATATATTATTGCAAATAATCAAAGAGAATAAGATACTATATCGTATTTACATCGAGATTTTAGCAGGAATATCCTTCGTGAAATCCAAGCAGAAGATTGGAAGATACGACGAAGAGTACTTTGAGTCAAAATCTAAGTAATGTTGAAATTACTGACTGAATTAACATAATCAAGTGTGAGCTGGTGGACGACACGCTGCTACGGCAGAGGAAACTCCTCCCTTCATACAGGATGTGTGATCTGTAGATGGATAGTCAGAGATGGCTGGCAACAGAACAGAAAAAAATCCCATCTGGAGTGTACAGTGATGGTACTGCCTGAGGTTTCCAGAGACGGAATGAAAATCTGTCCCGCACGAAGCAAGGCCAAAACGAACCCTATGTTCCTGTACTAGGTTCAGGTAGGCTGCAAAGCGAAATATCGTGAAAACAGAAGGAGGGTTACGGCCAGCACTCACTTATTATTTTGATTCAAAACCTTTTGGCATTGCACCACCTTTACTTGATGGTTTGTCTTCAGACTTTTCTTCCACTTGTGGTTTTTCTTCATCGTAGTAACTTCTGTGTTGATTATAATCTTCCAAACCTTTTACTTGTGCTTCTCCTCGGATAGTTTGGTATCCGCCTGAACTTGCACTTGTCTGTACACCAGTGAGTTGTGATGGGTCAATACCAGTTTGTTGATAATGTCCTTTCTCTTTGTTTAGTTTTCTTTTACTCATCATCATCATTGCAGCACCACCTATTGCTGCCATACCAGCCATTCCATAGAGAATGAATGCTGGAAATTCTCCAGACGATGTTGATGCATATCCTTCAGGCGCATTTGGAGTAACGCCAAAAATTTCTGAATTATCTAATGTATCTCTGTTTGCAAATCCAATTATGTCGATGCTTGCATTACCAGATGACTCGTAAGATGTTATTCGGTATACTTTATCAGAAGTAAACGCAGATTCGTGTACTTGTTCTCTTATCAATCCCTCTCGAAGACTGCTTTCTCCCATTGTAAAGGACGAAATTACAGAACCTGTTTGAAATCCATATTGCGAAGCATCTGCACCTATTCCAGTTGGATCAAACAAAAAGTGCCAGTTTCCAATTGGCTGTGCTTTTATTTCATCTCCGTCCATTAGTCTGGTAGAAAGAAGTTCTCCAGCATCACTAGCCTTAAGCGATAAAGCCAATGATGGTGTGAATCTTTCAAAGGTTGAGATTGGCATGTTGATTTCAACGTCACCGTATACGGGTGTACTTATTACAACAGGTCCAACGACACCAAACCCTCTCCAGTCTACATCCAAAAGAGTTGGATCATTTCCGGAGCCGGCTTTAATCACAAAATTCTCAATTGTAGGATGTAGTACGACAGTATAATCTACCGACATGCTTGAAGTTCTTCCAGTCATTAATGAGTTGTAATCTACAGTAAGGTCAGTAATCTGAGCTATGCTACCTTGTGAAAGTATGTACGAATTTATTTTTGAAATTAATGATTGCACGCTAGGATTTGATGCATCAGCAGAAAATTTAATTTGATGATTTACTCCATACATCGTTTCAGCTAGTTTTCCGCCATCCGAATAATCTATGTTAACTGACCTTTGGTATGTCATCTTAGCAATTGCAGTATCTGAATTAGGGTCAATAGTAACTTCCAGCTGAGATGATGCCAAAACAGGTGAAATGCTTCCAATAGCAATAAAAATGGACAAAAATGCTATAATTACTATAATTTTCCTTTGCACTAGCTTTCACTTGTTATATCTTTAATTAATTTTACCCAAAAAATTACCATAAAAATGATAAAGTAATATTGGAAGCCTTACTTTGCTAAATGGTTCTAGGAGAAAAAATTGATTACAATACTTGCCGGTGGCTCCGGCTCAGTTAAGATGGTGAGGGGATTTGCTTCTCAAAGAACCGATATTAACGTGGTTACTAATGTAGGGGATAATTATTGGCTTTATGGGATGTATATCTGCCCAGACATTGATACCATTACTTATGGACTAGCTGATTTACTGGACCATGATAAAGGATGGGGGATTAAGAAAGATACATTTGGATTTTTACGACAGATGGAAATTTTTGGAGAAGAGACATGGTTTAGGATAGGTGATAGGGATACTGCTACTCATCTTACCAGAACTAATATGCTAAAAAACGGTAAGAGTTTGAGCCATATTACAAAATGGATGTGCGAAAAACTTTCAATTGAAATTAAAATAGTGCCAGTTACTGATAATACGATAGAAACTAGAATTATAACAGATAGGGGTGACCTACACCTTCAAGAGTTTTGGGTTAAGCATAGAGGATTGGATGAAGTAAAAGGAATTGAATATCAAGGCGCAGAGAAGGTTCGCCCAAACCCAGATGCTATGAACGCAATTCATGATTCTAGTCTTATAGTTATTGCTCCGGGTAATCCTCTCACCAGTATAGGTCCAATGTTAGCAATCAAGGGTATACGGAAAGAGTTGGCAAAAAAGAAAAACAAAGTGGTGGCTATAAGTCCTATAATTGGAAATTCTGCCATTAGCGGACCCACCGGAAAATACATGGAGGCGGCTGGAATTGAAGTTTCAGCGTTGGGCGTTGCAAAGATGTATGCAGATGTTTGTTCCAACATAATTATCGATACTAAAGATCGTACGCTAACAAAACAAATTGAGTCATTGAACATAAATGTACACGAAACAAAAATTAGAATGACAAACAAACAATCCGAAGATGCACTAGCGGCATCCATTCTAAAACAATTCCATCATTGAGTTGAAAATTTCAGCGATAATTCCAGTTAAGACTTTTTCTAAGGCTAAAAAAAGATTAAACTTACAGCAAGCAGTAAAGGAAAATATATGCAATCTAATGTTGCAAGAAGTTCTTAAGACTGTGCATAATTGCAAACTTGTTAACAAAATAGTTCTTGTGTCAAAGGATGAGACAGCATTAAAGATTGGTAGACAATTTGATGCCATAGAGATTTTTGATAACGAATCTGGTGTTAACGATGCTGTCAGTTTAGCCGATCAGTATATTTCAGATAAGAAATTTGATTGTTCAGTTATCTTTCCACAGGATATACCCATAATGACGTCTTCCGATATAGATAACTTGTTAGGTTTCGTCAAGTCTAAAAACTCTGTAATTATTGTTCCATCTAGACAATTTAATGGGACAAATGCACTAGTTAGATGTCCTTCTGACATAATGAAGACGAATTATGATATGGGTAGTTATACATTTCAGATGGACGCCGCAAGAACAAAAACTGAGAACATATCGATTGCACTAATTCGTAGAATGATGCTTGATATTGATGATGAACATGATCTTACATTTATGCTAAAACAAAACGACAAACTAGACTTTTGTAAAAAAATAGAATCATGCTTCTAGTGTATGCTTTCTCGAATACACATAATTTAACACCAGAACTGCAACTGAAATTATTCCAGTTACAATTAGCATTAATTCGAGTGTGTTTAGCAAAGAATGTGAAAATGCATCACCTATAGAAATTTGATTAATATCAGCTACAATGTATCCATAAGAAAAAATGAAATAGTTAGTTGCCCAGTGAATTAGAACAGCAGGAATAAACCCGTATCTGAAATATACCCATCCAATTATAATTCCACTAGCAATCGCCTGTGCCAATTTACCAGTGCTCCATGCTTCATCTGAAAAAATATGTGCTGCACCAAAAAGTATTCCTACTATAACAATCACCGATAACGCCTTTTTCATATTTACATTACGAAGATTTTTCCATGGCCACCATAATGATTTTACAAAAAATTTAAAGGATAATTTGTGCGAATATAACATAAAAAGTGGAAGTCCAATCAGCACAACTCTAAAACCCAGTTCTTCTATTATTGGCGCAAGCGATATGCCAAAAAACTGAATTAGTTGGTTTGGTGCTTCTGGCTGCTCAATCGAGATACCAACAAATTCCTGCACAGCAATTATGCCTCCAGACACAATCACTAGAATGGAAAACCATTTAATGACAGCGACAATATAGTTGTCTTGGATTTTATAACTTCCTTCAGAAATCATTGACTGTAATACGGCGACAAAATTTTTTTTTGGACCGAATATTGCAGCTGTGAAGAGAATCAAAAAAGTACACCATATTACAATAAACCCATCTCCTAACTCAAATTGCACTGGAACTTCAAAACCTATTCCCGCAAGAAAAAGGCTTAAGCCATCCATAGGATACTCGTGCGTTATATTATCTCCAATTTCTGAATTGAAAACCAGATATGCTCCAGTGGGAAATGACAAAACCATCAAACAAAAAATTACTGATATTAATGCAGTATGCGGTATTGCTAGTCCTTGCAAAATTTTGTTTTTGGATGACACTTTTTTTCAGTGCAATTCTATTGTTTCTTCAGCAAAACCAAGCTTTACCAACGTATCCTTAATTGTATCTCTATGGTCACCCTGTAAAAACACATAGCCATCTTTTGCAGTTCCACCACACGCATATTTGTTTTTTAGCTCTCTTGCAACATTTCCTAGATTGTTAATCTTAGGATCAAGTCCTTCAATCATGGTTCCCTTTTTCCTAAAACGTCGAGTCTCAAGACGTATTATAATATGAGTACTATCTTTGTCAAGATCACCACAGGCGCACAAATCATCAGGAAGTCCACATGTATTACAAATAACCGCCATTACTTCGATGTCTGATGCTTTATCACATTATTAAGCCTTATCGATATAAAATAAAGTAAATTACAAGATCCTAGTATTTTTTACAAACTAATTTTGTATTATATCATTGCCAAATGATTTAACGCAAAAAGCAATTAAGATGATACTTAACGGTGGTACTTTACTAAGCGAGCCATGCCCATATTGTAAGGGTGTAAGAGTTATGAAAGATGGTTATGCATTGTGTGTAAATTGTGGAAAAGAGCCAGAACAAAAACCAGCAAAAATACAAACCAAGGAAAAAAAATCTGTTTCTACACTAAAAACACTAGAGCAGAAACTTGAAAAATTGTCTAGTCAACTCGAAGTGGAAAATGAGCCAACAAAACAACAGGAATTGATAAAATCTATTGATTCGTTAATAGATGTTATAGCAAAATTAAAGTCGAATTAAAAAAGTTTTTATCTTTACACTTCTGCTTTCAATACTAAGTATGGCTGATAAAAAGAAAAACGCACCGTTGCCGGCATCTAGTGCAGGTCTACTAAGATTCTTTGAGGACGAAACCAAAGGAGTTAAGATAGATCCAAAAATCATCATTTCTATGCCAATAAGTATTATTATAGTCTCATGGGCTATAGAACTACTTCTAGCTCCGTAAATATCATGTCGGATTCAAATGACATTCAAAACATTCACAGACGGTATACACTCACTCTAATTAATCCAGCATCATTCTACGTTTCTTTGTGTGGTTCTATCGCTGTTGCATCCATAATTTCTTTTCTTTGTTTTAACAACTACATTCAAAATTATGAAATATTCTATCATCTGCCAGCTGTTGTAGCTGTATTACTTGCTATACAGTACTTAGATTCACGTTTTACTAAACATAAGGAGTATTCAAAATCATTGCACATGTCATTCTTTGGGAATATACTGTGGTTGATCACTGTAGTAGGAGGAATTATCGGATCTGCTATACTATCAAAGGAACCAACATTGTTTTATGTTGCTATTGGCATGTTCATATTTTCTAGCTTTAGGATTGGCATTATGACAACCACACTTGGAGTAAACATGAAAAAAGCATGTGTATTATGCTTTATCCAACCATTAGCAATGTTTTTTGTTCTAATTCCTATTGAGATGTGGTCTGTTCTTTATGATGTACAATCATTGGTGTTTGGAATTGCATTTTTAGCTGTAGCAGTTGTTTGGTCATATTTTACAAACAGATCTGGATTACCTGTGATAAAAAGCACACATAAGCTATTGCAAGCATATTTGCAGTCAGTCTCTCAAAATGATCCGAGTGATATGGAATCGATAATAATCGAAACATCGAAACCGTCAAACATTTCAACATCCCAAATTCGTTTCTCCACAAATGACGACAAAAATGATTTTAGAATGATACTTCCTGATCTACACCCAGGCCCTTTCCATCCGGTCGGCGGCAGTGACATACCACATAAGATCTACAAAACTATGAACTCGTCTGCAATGGTATTGCATAGTATTTCTGACCATTCCCTTAACTTGCCCTCACAACAAGATGTGCAAGATTATCTACAAGAATTATCAAAAAGTCAGGTATCAACAAAAGGCGTAACATGTACGGAACCTGTTACTGCGCAGATAAACAAGGCGCATGTTGTTGGAATACGCCTTGACGATACAGCATTATTGTTTCTATCATTATCTCCACATGGCATGGAAGACGTTCCTATTACCATAAAGACAGAGATTGAACAAATAGCAAAAAACAGAAATTTCCAGCGTGCATTGATCGTTGATACGCATAATGCTATGGGAGGGGAGATATCGCAGGTGGACTCTCAAGATTTACTTACTGCTGCAAAAAACGTACTTGACATTCTCATCACAAAAACGAACCATCCATTGCAATACGGCTATGCAAATTCACAATCTCTGAATATTCAAACTAATGATCTTGCTGGTGGTGGTATTGGTATGCTTTGTCTCACTTTTGATCAAAAGAAATACTTTTTGTGTTGGGCAGATGCTAACAATATGGAAAACGGCGTACGTGAAAAAATTATAACACATTTAGAAAACAACGGCTGCGAACTAGTCGAAATGTTCACTTCTGATACACACTCTACAACAATGGGAGTAAGAAACAGAAATGGTTATCATGAGCTTGGCAGTGTTACCGAATCAGAAAGATTAGCAAACTGGTGTCTATCTATTGCAAAGCAAGCGGAAAAAAATACCGCTCCAGGTAAGTTTGAGATATTAGAAAATAGCGCAAAAGTTAGGGTTATGGGCACAGGAATTTTTGAGCATCTTTCTAGAGCACTCGATAGCTCATTGAAGATGACACAGGGATTTATGATTTTATGCACAGGAATTTTCTTATTGTCTATTTTTCTATGGTTCTAATCTTTTCCAAGTTTCCATAAAACTCATCAATAAACGAAGAAAACTGCATTATTGGAACGATAGGTACTCTGTTGACAAACCTAGTTTCCTCTTGATATAACGTGACAATTACTGGAGCAGCTACAACTTCATCCGTACTTGCTACATAATGTTTTACACGATCTATTTGTCTTAGAACAATTTTCTCAAGTGCAGAATTGGTCATCCTCTTCCAATGTTTGCAATCAATAAGTACCGCTGTACCAAGATGTATTCCAACCACATCTATTTCCATTGTAGGCTTCTTCATCCTAAAGTTACGTACAACTTCAAAGTTTTTTGATTCCAGTATCTCAGCTACAAGACCCTCAAAGTCTTTCCAATCAACTGAACGTGAAGCCTCTTCAATCGGTACTCCAGTCTTTATAGCCAAAATGGCGGTTTTCAGTTTGTTTTCCATAAAAAAATCACCGCATAGATTTTTTGTTAATGCTTAATGAACCTTAAATTATGATAACATGTCATGTCTGACATGAAATTTTGCCTAGTTTTCCTAGCAGTAATAGTTCTTCTATCACCACTTATGCTACATGCTTCGTTTGCAGAAAAGGGAACGTTCGTTGACCAAGTCAAGTTCATCCAGTATTTGGATGAAAACACAGCACTTGAGGAAGTTCGAAATGGCAATCTGGACATTTACTTTTTCCGTGTGTCATCAGACAGGATAGAATCAAGCGAAGCAAGGGAGGGCATTCAGGTTTTTGAATCCACTGGAGGGTCATACAGCATGCTGGTAAACCCATCCGTATCTGAAAGTTTCAACCCATTTTCAATTACCGAATTAAGATTCGCACTGAATTATCTCATAGATAGGAATCTAATTGTTAACGAACTTATTGGCGGTTATGGCAATGCCATGATTTCAAACTATGGAATATTTTCGGCTGATTACCTTTCTATCATCGAGGAGCTAGAGTCATTCCATTTCAAATATAATCCTGCATTAGCTGATGAAATAATTTCACATGAGCTTGAAGAAGTAGGTGCTGAAAAAATTGATGGGTATTGGTATTACGATGGTGAGCAGATTGAAATTACATTTTTTATTAGAAGTGATGATCCCGTAAGAAAATCCATCGGCGGAATTCTGTCTTCAGAACTTGAAAAGATTGGTTTCAAGGTGAACAAGGATTTTGGTGACCTAAACAAGGCGTTCGTAGTTGTTTACGGTTCAAATCCAGTAGACCAGAAATGGCACCTTTACACTGAGGGATGGGGCAGCTCTGGATTTGCAAAGTA
>JACNGK010000048.1:0-11208 GCA_014384145.1 Nitrososphaerota archaeon | reverse complement strand
GCTAAAAGGAGTGATGAGAATATGCTTTGGACAGGTTAATGGGCTGGAACTGTTGCAAGTCACCCCAGAGAATCTGAAACATATGTATCATCTGCAGAACGCAGAATGCCTGAAGAGATCGGGATTAGCTGTAAGATGAACTATGTAAACAAATTTGAATATCATGTTCCATACAAGGATGTTGGTTCTGAAAATGAAATTTGTGGTACGTTGGTTGGGACGGTAAACAGTTTTGACGAATCATCGTTGATTAAAGATGAGATTTCTGAGATCAAGTGGATTAGTTCAGATGAATTAAAAAATGAGATTCAACAAAATATGGATGCGTATTGTCCGTGGATGGTAATTGCGCTTTATTTTTTAGGTGATATTCGTGCTGGCTTGGAGAAAATTACATACTCTGAAGGTGAAAAATTTTCTAGCTTAATTAAAAACTGGACTATAAACGATTTAAATCCAATATATCAAAATGCAATTAAACATTACATACCTGACAACAATTGGAGATTAGTGCCTTGAAAACCAAAAATTCTATTAAGAAAAATGCGGGTTTTGTAAACAAATTCCTAAAAAAAGAGCTCAAAGGAAACCCGAAACAGCTGTACGATGCAGCATCCCATCTAATACTTCATGGTGGTAAGCGTCTAAGACCATTTTTGGTTCTGAAGAGCTGCCAAATGCTTGGTGGGAAACAGTCTGATGCAATGGCTGCGGCTAGCGCAGTAGAGATGATCCATAATTTTACGCTGGTACATGATGACATTATGGATAACGATGAGATGAGACACGGAGTGCCTACTACTCATAAAAAATTTGATATGCCGCTAGCAATTCTTGCGGGCGATGTTTTGTATTCAAAAGCATACCATACTATTTCGTCTAAATCAAAACTGTCTTCTAATTATACAACACAGCTAGTATCAAAATTATCCAAAACATGCGTTGAGATCTGTGAAGGGCAAGTTAATGACATTAAATTTGCTGAAAACAAGAGAATTCCAACTGGAAAAGAATACATCAAAATGGTTGAAAAGAAAACAGCGGTACTCTTTGAGGTTTCATGTGCCATGGGAGCAATTTGTGCAAAAAGAAAACAAAAGGATGTGAAAAATTTATCAACGTTTGGAAGGAATCTTGGAATAGTATTCCAAATTACAGACGATCTTATTGGAATTATTGGTGACAGTAAAGTCACAAAAAAACCAGTAGGAAACGACATACGTGAAGGTAAAAAATCACTTCCAATCATTCTTGCAATTAAGAAGGCGAAAGGCAAGAACAGGAAAACAATAATGCGCGTTTTTGGAAATTCTAAAGCTTCAAAACAACAAATCAATCTGGCAGTGAATGTCATTCGTTCATTGGGTGTAGAAGATGAAGTTAGAAGCATGACATTGAAATATGCACAGCAGGCTGAAAAATCACTGAATACGTACACTGGCACGGCTAAAAACGAAATAATTTCATTATTAGATTTTGTTATCAAAAGGCGTTTGTAGCTTGGATGATAATTTAAAGAAAGAGATTAGAAAAATAGCTTTACAGAATGCAGTTGAGCATGATGGTAAGACAAAAGACAAAGCTGTCCTGTCAAAATCTTTAGGAACAATACCTGAACTCAAGAGTAATGTTAAAGACGCTATTCCAGAAATTGCATCAATTGTTTCTCAAGTTAATGGAATGTCAATTGAAGAACAAAAAACTGAGATTGAAAATAATTTCCCTGAAATTCTTAATGTGAAGAAACCTGTGAAGGAGGAAAGAGAAGGCTTGCCTCCTTTGGAAGGTGCAGAACAGGGTAAGGTAGTAACTAGATTTACGCCTGCTCCTAATGGATATCCTCACATTGGTCATGCGAAAGCGGCTATAATTAGCGAGGAATATACCAAAATGTATGGCGGAAAACTAGTTTTACGATTTGATGATACTAATCCGGAGGATACAAGATTGGAATACTGGGCTGCCATAAAAGTGGGGCTTGATTGGCTTGGGATAAAATTTGATCAGGAAAAAAATACCTCTGATGATATCGAGCTGCTTTATGATAAATGTGTGGAGATGATAAAGAAAAATAATGCATACGTATGTACGTGTAAACGTGACACCATAAGCAAAAACAGGAGAGAGATGATGTCTTGCGAATGCAGCGCAGGAGATGTTAAGCAAAATGAAGAGAGGTGGAAACAGATGTTTGATAAATACAAACCTGGCGAAGCAATTGTTAGGTTCCGTGGAGACATGGAATCTAAGAACACTGTAATGCGAGATCCCGTGCTCTTTAGAATCAACGATGCAAGGCATCCACGTTTGGCGGAAAAATACAGAGTTTGGCCAAGTTATGATTTTGCAGTTGCTGTTGAAGATTATACGGACGGTATAACCCACGCATTAAGAAGCAAAGAATACGAATTAAGAAACGAATTGTACCATGCAATATTGGATGCTCTTGGTATGAAACACCCTAAAATGCTAGAATTTTCAAGGTTGGAGTTCAAGGGCATGCCAGTCTCAAAAAGGGTTTTAAGACCTTTGATAGACGAAGGAAAGGTTTCTTGGTATGATGACCCAAGATTGCCAACATTAGAAGCTCTAAAGCGGCGTGGCATTACCCCAGAGGCAATTAGAAAGTTCACACTGTCTTTGAGTCTTACAAAAGCAGATACCTTAGCACCATTTGATTCACTTGAGGCGTTTAATCGAAAAATTGTTGACGGAAATAGTATCAGGTTATTCATGGTAAAGGATCCTAGAACATTAAAAATTAGTAATCTGCCTAGTTCTTCCGTAGAGCTTCCTAACCATCCGTCTAATAAAATGGGAACAAGAAAAGTTATGGTAGGAGACAGTGTTTTTTTATCGTCTGAAGATGTTAAGGATCTTAAGACAGGAGATCAATTGCGCTTGATGGGACTAGGTAATGTAAAAATCACAACCATAAATTCAGAAATAACTGGAGAATTTACTGATGATGAGCACAATGTAAAGTTCATGAAATTACAATGGGTCTCTGAAAAAAATGCCCATGAATTAAAAATTCTCATACCGCAACAACTGTTTGTGGATGATAAATTTAATGAAGAAAGCCTAGAAGAAATTCAGGTGTATACAGAACCTCATTATTTAGAATTAAAGAATGATGAAGAGATACAGTTTGTTAGATTCGGATATTGCCGAAAAGACTCATCTAAACAAGCCATTTTTACTCACAAGTGATTAATGTGAAAATTGCAAGACTAGTACAAGATGGTAAAGAAACCTATGGCTTGATAAAAGATGGTGATGTTGCAACAAAAGAAAACATAACATCTGAAACCGGTGTTCCTCTTCCATTGGGCATTATGGATTTTCTATTTGAGGGATGGTATGATGAAATAAAGGATAAGATATCTTCTACGTCTTTTCAGGATAAACTTGGAAAATTCAAATTACTTCATCCACTTCCGAATCCATCAAAAATAATTTGTCTTACATTTAACTACCCGAAACATGCTAAAGAGCAAAACTATGTGTCCACACAAGAACCTGTAATATTTATCAAACCAAGAACGACGTTATGCGGAACTGGCTCGGAGATTAGATGTCCTAACTTTGTTAAACAGTTAGATTATGAAATTGAGCTTGCTGTTATAATTGGCAAGACTTGCAAAAACATAGATGAAATTTCATCAAAAGACTATATTTTTGGTTATATGGTTTTCAATGATGTTTCTGCTAGAGATATACAAATGAAAGATAAACAATTTACGCGCGGAAAATCGCTTGATACTTTTGCCCCCTGTGGTCCATGGATAACAAGTATGGAAGAAATACCAGATGTAGAAAATTTACAGCTGACAACAAGAATAAACGGGCAAGTTAGACAGAATTCGTCTACAAAGAGCATGTTCATAAAAATACCATCCATAGTCTCTAAACTGAGTAAGATAATGACGTTAGAAAAGGGGGACATAATTGCAACAGGAACACCAGAAGGTGTAGCATTGAATAATCCAGACACGCCATTTCTTAAAGATGGAGATAAAATTGATATGGAAATAGAAAAACTAGGAAAGATTCAAAACGTTGTCAAGTTTATTGACTAGAAATAATTTAAAACAATTAAATTTAATCTATTCATGGCGAAAATTCTTGTAGGTAAAACAACTGAAATTATGTCTGGTCAGATGAAAAAAGTTTCAGTTGATGGAAACGAAATAATTGTTATAAATATTGATGGGAACTGCTTTGCAATTGATGATACGTGCACTCATGCAGGTGGAAGTCTTTCAGAAGGAAAACTTGATGGTTCTACGATAACATGTGATTGGCATGGCGCACAGTTTGAATGTAATAACGGAAAACTAGTAAAATTTCCAGTGCAAATTAATGATTTGAAATCATACAAAGTGGTAATTGAATCAGACGACATATTTGTGGAGACGTAGACTTAAAATTACGACAAAATAGTATGAAATAAGCAAAATGGCAACTAAAGAGCAAAACCTTGAATTTCTTAATAATTCTATGTCCACGCTGAACCAAATAGCTACTAATCCTTCAACTCCCAAAAATATTCGAAAAAACATTGCAGATATAGTTGAACAATTAAAATCAGATGAATATTCAATCTCTGTACGTGCAGCAAATACAATTAGCTTACTTGATGATGTAACTCAGGATCCTAATTTGCCATCTTACGTTAGAACCTCTTTATGGCAGGCTGTATCAACATTAGAAAGCATAAGAGAATAAATTCCTAATATGTTTATGATTTCTTGTGAAGATTGAAGAATATATTAAATCTCTGCCAAATGATATAATTTCTGGCAACGAAGTTCAGCTTCCGGAACGTTCCTTTAGGAAAATCTTTGAATTTTTAAATCTTAATGAAAATGACGTTTTTTATCATCTAGGCTGTGGTGATGGTGAAGGAATTAAAATAGCATTACAGGAATTTCATGTTAAAAAAGCAATAGGTGTGGATAACAGCAAGGAAAAAATCCAACAAGCGAAAAAACTTGCAGAAGAGAATGATTTGAATGGTGAGAACTTTTTATGTCAAGATGCTGTAACGGCAAAAATTGATGATGCTACTGCAATTCTATTTTGGTTTACGGATATAGAAATAATTGAAAAAATGAAGAAGAGGTTTCAAAGTCTACAAGATGGATGTAAAATAGTTACAATTTGGGGTCCGCTTCCTGAATGCCTCCCTGCTCAAGTAGATTTTCCATATATCATAAACCAAGTTCCTTTCAAACATGCTAACCTAAAGGAACAGCTTCTAGCAACTTTTGGAATAAAATGCATTGATTTTGTTGCTGCCTGGGAATATGCGGAGAGGTATACAAAGGCAATTGCATCACATAATACAGAAAATGATAGATTCTTAACTATTTTACAGTCACTGGTAATATGGATTAACGCAAAAAACCTTGGTATTACATGTGAGGACGATATCCCAGTTCCAATTAAAAACTATATGGAAATTTTAAAAAGAAATTTTGGTATTGAAGTTGAACATTTGTTAAATGACACCAACCTTAAATTTTAAGTCGAATTTAATTTGATTATGGAAGAGCGTATTAACATCAACGTATCTGCTACAGATTACGAAAAATCAAGTGGTGGTATAAGATCTATACTGACAAGACTTGGAGAGATGGTGCATGAAGACGATAGTTTTGTAATCACAGATTCAGAATTTGCCTTTGGTTGGCATTTTTACATTGTTTCAGTAAACAAAGTATTAGTTGAGAAACTAGCCAACCAAGTTGGAGAGGGCTTTCAAAAATTAAAGGGAAAAGGCTTAGAAAAGAAGTTCCTGACTTGGTTTTCACAACAGGTACAAGAAAAAAACCTAAAGGCAAAATTGGCAATTAAAGAAGAGATGGAATCAAGCAAATACGGAATTTTTTAGTATAAAATAAAGGCCCTCGAGGGGAATCGAACTCCTGTCCGGGGATCCACAATCCCCTATACTAACCACTGTACTACGAAGGCCACAGAAACTATGACATTTTTTCATCTAATAAATTAACTTACAAGGTAGAATTGTTTGGATAGAAAAACCTCTAGATTTATTATCATCTAGTAAAAAAATCGTATTATGAAAAGCGGTAAAGGTTGGTGGGTTGCCATGGCGGTAACTGTAGCATTAGTATACACTGGCTTTGTTTACATAGTCCCATGGCACCATGGGAACTGGTGGTTCACTTAATCTCGTGGCACGAGCTATTTTCTTCTAAATTTCTTTCCAATACGTTGGAGTCTTTTTGATCCAAATGGATTCACACTAAACTGCTTTGTGAAGCGATAAGTCACAATGGCTGATATTACAGTTGAAATAACCAATATTGGAGCAACCCAACTCCATGAAAGCTGAAGGTCAGGAATTCCAAAAATAGTAGCTACTGTATTAGGTACCAAAACAGCAGTTGCCGCAACTGTTAGCCAGACAATTAATTTTGTTAACTTGTTGGAAGTTTCAGTTTGTATAATAGTTATTCCTGTAGAAATTATGTCCATAACATTTTCAGCCATCTGAATCTGTCTGTCAAGTCGTCCTAAAATTACCTCAAATTTTTCCAGAACGTCATCATCATCAGTTAGCATGTCAGGATCGCCAAATTTGACACTTCTAACTGTGTCATGAGTAGCCCAAACAGCATTAAGAAATGTCAATAAGGATCTTTTCATGTTAGATATTTCAAAACCAACGTTACGTTCAACTTGTCTTGGACCAGCAAGATCTATTTCTAGCTGTTCTGCCTGTTCAACAATTGTTCTTAAACTGGAAAAGTTTGTCTCACTGACTTCATCCATTAGCCTAAATAACAAAATGGTTTGTCTATCTGCCCATTGTTCTGGCTCTTTCGGAAGTTTTCTCATCAATGAGTTAGAATAATTGTAAAGTTTTGTGATTTTTCCTCCATAATCGTCATGAATAGTTACTATTAGATCCTTTTTCATAAAAATCAAAACGGGTGATGTTTGTGTTCTGCTGTCACCTGTAACAATAAAAGGTAACATTATGCCAAGTGTATCACCAGCATCCTCGTATGCTGAAACATATCCTGAAAGTAGAACCTTAGGATCCATTTGGATGCCAAGTTTTTCAAGAATCTTTGGTGTCTCGACAACAATATCATCTACTACACATTCAATCCACGTAAGATTTCCAATGGAAAGTGTTTGTGCAGCCTCCTCAAGTGCAATGCTTTCTTTCTTATATGGAACTCCTTGTTCCGCAATGCCTGCCATACTGACTGTCTTAAGCATGCATGAGTGACTGAAATATCCAATATACACCTTTCAGCTTAGGAAAATGGTTTCTTGATTTAAGATTTTTTCTTCCTTTTTTCTACTGCTCTTTTGAGTAATAATGAAAATATAGTTCCCGCAGGTATTCCAACTATTGTACCAATGCTAACATATGGTGCTATGAAAAAATCTCCTATCCATAATCCACCATCATTAGTAATCTCCAAGAAAGTTTTTGGACGAAGTAATAGTGGTACTGACGAAGAATCGGATTTTTCATCACCAAGATCATCAGTATAACTTACCATAACCTTGACAGGTATTGTATGCTCTGTGGAAATGTTAGAAGGAGTAATCATTTCCGCCTTTATGTTAAACGGTGTTCCTTTTTCTAATAGTGAGATCGTATATGATGTGTCTCCCCTGAATTCAATATCTTGTGGCACAATTATTTGCACAGTTAAGTCATTGAGATCGATGTCCTGAGAAATTACACTTACCTCAAATGGGAATTCTGTATTTGAAAAGATTGATTCTGGCGTGGTTGTTTGAATCGTTACAACTGGTTCTTTTAGAACCATAATGGGTAACGCAATGGTAGTTTTGGTTGCAGGCATAGGATCAACGTTGTTACTAACTAGAATCTGAGAGTATGAAACGTTAAGAAAGTGTTTTCCTTCGTTTGTATTCTTGGAAACTTCATAATCAAGCGTTGTTCCAAACGAACTTGAAGTTGTCAGTTCTGGTATTTGATGAATTTCAGAGCCTAATGCTATAAAAGCTGAATCTGGATTTGTTATTGTAAATGAGATGTCCTGCTTATTTTCCCAACCGTTGTTCTCTAAATGTATAGCAACTGAAAATGTTCTGCCAATCATTACTGATTCAGGATAAGTAATTTGTAAATCCATGCCACCTTCAAATGTTTCTGTCACATCTTCGGCATTCGCCATGGGCATAGGAATACCAAAACTGGATAAAATCAAAACAAACACCGGCAAGAGTTTCAAGATGTCCATTACTCATTTTTGTTTATTTTCTAATAGAATGTTTCCATCCTTTGATAGTATATGCAAATTTAAGTAAGCCTGCAGATTGATTTTCAGTATGAGTTGCTCTGGTGAAGTTGTCGAAAAAGAACCAGAATTAATTCAAATCAGGCCTTCTATCGTAAAACAACTCAAGAAGGCAAAGTATGGCGTAGCTGATCATTCCACCGTGGGATTATGCCATTGGACAAAAAAATCATTTAGAGGCGAAGGGACATGTTACAAACACAAGTTTTATGGAATTAGTACGCATAGTTGTATGGAATTTTCTCCTGCTGGAATGTATTGTGAGAATAGATGTGTATACTGCTGGCGTCCAATGGAATTTTATGATTCCATGGAAATGCAACCACAAAATGTTGCTGAACCAGAAGAAATTATGACCAAATTGATGGCAGAGAGAAAAAAATTGATCATGGGGCATTACGGTGATCCTAATCAAGACAAAAAGAAATTGGATGAATCATTACTTCCAAACCATTATGCAATTTCACTATCTGGGGAACCAACAATGTATCCAAAATTACCAGAACTTATCAAATATTTGAAATCCCTTGAAGCAACAAAATCAATTTTTTTGGTCACAAATGGTCAGGAACCAGATATGATACAAAAACTTGAAGATGAAGATGCACTCCCAACTCAGCTTTATCTTTCAACCAATGCTGCAGATTACCAGTCTTTTTTGAAAATCAACAGACCTAGATATGATGATTCTTGGGAAAGATGGAATAGAACACTAAAGATGTTATCAACTCTTGGCACTAGGACAGTTCTTCGAATTACTTTGATTAGAGGTTATAATGATGATGAAGGAATGATTCCCGCTTTTGCATCACTCTTACAAAAATCAAATGTTCATTTTGTTGAGATAAAATCATACATGCATATAGGAAGATCAACTAATAGACTCGAACATTCAGATATGCTGGAAATGGATGAAGTCAGAAGCTTTGGAGATAAACTAATTCAAGAAAATAATGCCTTTACAGTTATGGATGAAAGTGAAATATCAAGAATAGTGATATTACAAAATAAAAAACGATTCATAGATCGTTTCATTCCCGCTTACTGTTGAACCAACTGGCAAATTTTTTCAAAGATTCATACCTATGAGAAAGCTTATTTTTGTCAGCTAATTCTGCATAAGTCTTGTTTTGTTTTTCTGGAATAAAGATTGGATCATAACCCCAACCTCCATCTTGAATATTTTTCGAAATTGTTCCTGCCACACTAGATTCAAACAATGTAGGTTCGTTACTAGAATCACAGAAAGCAATTATTGCTACAAATTGTGCATCTCTATTATCTCCTATCAACTTTAAAATTCCATTATTTCCAATTGTGTTAAAAATGTACGATGAGTATGGACCTGGAAAACCAGACAATGACTCAATGAAAAGACCATCATCCTCAATTATAACTGGTTTTTTGCATTTTTCATATGCATTCAATGCTTTCTGTAATGCTATTTTGGATAACGAATCGTCTTGAATTTCTACTAATTCTGTTTGGAAAAAATCCAATTCTATATCAAACTCCGCCAGAATTTTTTCCGCTTCTTCGTACTTGTGAGTGTTCGATGAAGCAAAAAGCACATCAGACGACTTTGGCATATCTCCCACGACTTTCAATTATCATAACTTTATTTGTAATCTTGGAAAAACGTTCCTTGCCAACCGATGACTTGTATCCAGATAAGAAATTAGACCATGCTTTTTCGAAAACATCTGCATGTGCGCTATTCAGAATTTCTTTGAATAATCTTAGATCAACTGCATGATCATCAGATTTGAGGGTTCTGTTTGCAAGGCCAAAGTCAATTATGAAAATATTATTACCCGATTCAATAAAATTTGAGGTTGTCAAATCGCCATGCGCAATTCCATTTTTATGCATAATGCCGACTAATTTGCCAATTTTTTTACAGATATTTACTAACTTGGTTTTTGATAGGTCGCCAACCAAAACACCGTCAATTTTTTGCATTATAATATCACAGTTTTTTATATCAATGAAATGAATTAACGGTGTACGAATTCCAAATTCTTTTACCTCCGCCATAATCTGAGATTCCCTAATGGTTCTCTGTTTTCTAAGTCGATAGTCAAGAGATGAATTACGATAATCTTTCTTCTTTCTTGATTTTAAAATAGCCTCTTTACCATTCCAAGTGGTAAGAAAAAGGTCACCTTCAGCTCCCTTTCTAATTAATTTCATTAATATTATATTCAATGATTAACAGATTAAAATCTATCATGGATCCGGATGAAAAGAGAGTTAGACAAGAGGATTGTAATGAGGATACTATGGGGGTCGGAATTTTAACCCTTACAAACAAAAGAGTTGCGTTTGATAAAAAACACGCCAGAGTCATGGATTTTTCAGGCTCAATAGGTGACACAATATTAGATGTACCGCTAGAAAATATTACAAAAGTTTGGAAAGAAGGCTTGTTGATGAAAAAGGTGTGTTTTACTGCAAAAACGGATGATGGTGAAAAGACATACAAGTTTGGTGTATTTAGCAACGGAAGCTGGCGAAAAACATTTGAAAAGACCCTAGAAAACTTTTTAGAGAGTAAAAAATAGAATTGTGAGTAGGTAAAAATGAGTGACGATGTAACATCTGATGATAGTGTTTTAGTTGAAACAGAAGATTTTGAATCATGGTATGATGGTGAAGTTGTTGGGATTGAATTTCTTGCTGACGGAGTAACAAAGGTGATTAACAAAGAAGATTTTCGTGACTTTTGCAAGTTTGTGTCACAAACTGAGAATGAATTTATCCAAGCAGAAGATGAAGATGACGGCGAAGAAGATTAAGGTAATTTAATAAGTAATTTCTACCGTATCAAGTCTCCAAGATTGTTTAACGAAGGTATTTTCTAAACTAGCTCCTTTTTTCACTGAAGCCT
>JACNGK010000079.1:4954-11257 GCA_014384145.1 Nitrososphaerota archaeon | reverse complement strand
TTCTAAATACGGATTTTATTTCATTAGTGTCTAAGGAATTTCTTAGTTCAATTTCTAAATCAGCTATGGTTGAAAGAGTGAAAAAATTTATTCCTGCTATCAAACCAGAAAATTTTCCAAAACGTGGAACAGCTGGAATTAGAACTCCGGTAATTTCACCCGAGGGAAATTTTGTATCTGAAATGATAGAAATTGAAGGCAAAAATTCATTTCATGTAGTAAATTATAATACTCCAGGTGCTACTGGGGCTCCCGCTTATTCAGCCTTTGTCATCAAAAAATTACAAGAAAAGGGAATTTTGGGGCAACCCAAAAATCAAAAAGATTCTATTTGGAATTTCAATAAAATTATTGAATAAGATTAATATCCATTTCAATTACAATTTTTTGTTGTTACCTAACAAGTGCTCAATTAGGGAAGGAGACAAAGATTGTGTTAATCCACCAGAATATCTAATTACTATAGTATCTGGCAATGATGAATTTATGATTGGGATTACATGTGAAAAACACAAAGAGTCCGTTTCATTAAAAATTGGTTCACTTCAAAATGATGGAAAGATACCAAAAGGTACAGTCAAATTTGAAAATCTCAAATCGGTGCAAACAGATTGCATTCGTGGAGATCCTGATGATTTAATTCAGCTATAATTACTTAAACCATTTATAATATCTGAACAATTAAAAAATAATGAATTCTGATAATACCAATGAGGACTTTACCATTTGCGAAGATTGTAAAAACCCCATAGAAAATTGTACCTGTGTTTGCCCATTCTGTGGGGAACGCGATAAATGTGAATGTGGATTAAAACTTTCTAATGATGATGGCGCGGCTACTGGCGGTTAAGGATTGATCAGTTATGGTTTTTGATTATAGTTGGTTAATAGGTGGACCACAGGGAAGTGGTGTTGACACAGCAGCAAACATATTTTCACGGGTTGGTACAAAACTGGGCTACCATGTTTTTGGAAAAAGGGAATATCATTCTAACATCAAAGGTTTACACAGTTATTTCGTAGTGAGACTTTCAGACAACAAAATTCGTTCAAATGTAAACGGCGCAAACATCATGGTTGCTTTTGATGCTGAAACCATGATCAGACATGGTTTGAGCATTTCAAAAAATGGAGCAATAATTTATGATTCATCTATAGTTAATACAAGCATTGATGAAATTCAAACCATTGAAGCAGATCATAGAGTCAGATTAGCTGAATTTTTTAAATCAAAAAATATGGAACCAAAAGTTTCAAGCATAATTGAGTTAGCCAAAGAAAGTGGTGTCAATGTTTACCCAATTTCATTTTGGGATGCATTATCAAACATTGCAAATGAATTGAAAAGACCTGAACTTTCACGTATGACACGTATGTTCAATGTGTTGGGTGTTTCATTCTCACTTGGAGTTTTGAAAGCACCCATAGCACCACTACTAGAATCCATAGAAGAAATCTTTTCAACAAAACCTACCATTGCTGATTTGAATAAAAAGGCGGCAAATTTTGCTTATAATTATGCATCTGCAAAATTTTCTGGTTTTAATGCCTCACTTAATGAAACAGACAAGGAACCAAACATAATGCTCGTTCAAGGGCATCAGGGTTCAGCCCTAGGAAAAATGGTATGTGGATGTAGGTTTCAATCGTATTATCCTATCACTCCTGCATCAGATGAAAGTGAATTTTTGGAAACACATGAAATTTTACAAGTAAAAGAAGATAGACCGGGTTCCACTACTATAGTACAAACTGAGGACGAAATTTCTGCGATTGGTATGGCGGTAGGAGCATCATTAACAGGTACACGTTCTGCAACATCAACTTCAGGACCAGGATTTTCATTGATGGCAGAGACACTTGGCTGGGCTGGAATAAATGAGGTGCCAGTAGTCATTTCATTATTTCAAAGAAGTGGACCATCTACAGGATTGCCAACAAGACATGGTCAAGATGATTTACTTTTTGCAATCAATGCGGGTCATGGAGAATTTCCAAGGATAGTTTATGCATCAGGAGATGTTGAAGATAGTTTTTATGATACTGGAAAATGTTTCAATTTTGCTGATATTTTTCAACTTCCAGTGATTCACATACTTGACAAATTTATTGCTAGTTCAGTTGTTACATGCAATAGATTTGAACCAGATTTGGTCTCAATTGATCGTGGGAAATTACTTGAAAAAACAGATGATGACTACAAACGTTTTGCTCATTCACCAGATGGTATTTCCCCAAGATCAAAACTTGGTCTTGAAAATGGTATTTTTTGGAATACAGGTGATGAAAGTGACGAGTACGGTCACATCTCAGAGGATCCAGTAAATAGAATTCAGATGATGGATAAAAGACAGAAAAAAGTTGAACAAATTCTTACTCTAGTTCCTAAAAATGATCAGGTAGTTGCATATGGCAAATCTGATATTTGTATTGTAAGTTGGGGTTCTCCAAAGGGACCAATCTTAGACGCAATTGAAATGCATAGAAAGGAAGGATATGAAATTGGTTTCATAGATATCAAACTACTAGAACCATTTCCTACAGAGTATGTCAAATCATTACTAAAAGACTCTTCAGTAATAGTTGACATTGAAGCAAATATGACTGCTCAACTTGGCTCATTGATCAGAAAAAATTTGTTAAAGGATCCAGACTACTATGTTTTGAAATATACAGGAAGACCAATGACCTGTATAGAAATTTTTGATTCTCTGAAAAAAATATTAGAAAAGAAAGCTGAAAAAAGACAGGTGTTATTGTATGGCGACTAAGTTAGGAGATTATAAAACTGGAGTACATAATGATTGGTGTCCAGGATGTGGAGACTTTGGAATAGTCAATGCAATACAAATGTCATTGGCAGAAATGCAAATTCCTAAGCATAAAGCAGCTATTTTCTCTGGAATTGGCTGCTCTGGAAAGACATCACATTTCATCAATACCTACGGAGTTCATACTCTACATGGTAGGGTTTTGACATTTGCTCAGGGTGCAAAAATCGCAAATCCTGAAATGACAATAATTGCTGCTGGTGGAGATGGAGATGGTCTTGGAATTGGAGCTGGACATTTTGTTGCAGCTGGAAGACGAAATGTTAACATGACCTATATCATATTTGATAATGCTGTATACGGATTAACAAAAGGCCAAGCCTCACCAACCTTGAAGTTGGGAGAACAGACTAAATCATTAGCAAATCCTAATCCAAATTACAATGTAAACCCTATAGCTCTAGCAATTTCTAGTGGTTTTACATTTGTTGCTAGAAGTTATTCTTATGATGTTAGACAGTTAAAGGATCTTATTATGGCTGCAGTAAACCATAAGGGTTTAGCATTTATTGATGTTTTACAACCATGTCCTACCTATAATGATCTTTACACCAGAGACTGGTTTGGTGGTCTTGATCAAATTAATGAAGAAACAAAAAAACCAACACCTAGAATTTACAATCTTGCAGATGTAGGCTATGATCCGGTAGTACATTATAGTACTACTACCGAACTTAATGAAAAACTAGCACAAGCACTAGAAAAATCACTTGAGTGGGGTGATAAGATACCTACTGGAATATTCTATAAGAACGAATTAGTCACGCCATATACAAAAAGAATAACAGACAAAGTACCTAATTACCTTGAAAACCCTGCAGCAAAACAGAAGATTTCAAAGAATGGAAAAACTACTACTGATATTTCAGATATTCTTGATTCTTTGAGCGTATAATATATTATAATTATATAAATTCCATATGAGTTATTAGCAAGAAATTCTAACTATTACCTTACTTTGAATATAACTGACGTCAACATAATTTTTCGTAAATCAATCATTAAAGGTTTTTTTGAAGACAAACTTGTAAATCTAGATTTTAAAAAATCTGCCATAAAACATCCTACAATTAATGGGGATGGATTGATGCAATCTCGTCTACTTCATATTTTTTTTGATGTTGAGACGGGTGCAGATTATCCTGATGGAGATGAATGGTTTATCGCTGATTTTTTATTTCCTTATGATATGAAAATATCTGATGAAATTATAGGACCAGACTATTTTACAACTATACCTACTACAGATAACAAAAAGTTTTGGCATCATCGTGAGATGATTAGATTCAAGTATGGTAAGACAAAAAAGCTTAGTGAAGCATTAGAATTTTTAGAGATAAAATACAAAGAACTTCATTCAATGGTTGAACCATTGGAGAAAGACATCAAGTGACTACATTCCATCCTTTTTTGGTAAAGATGAATTTTTTTCGTCCTGCTGAACCAGCAAAACCAGTTCAACCTTGATTCAATTTCCATTTACCAGATTCTATATCATATTTGTATAGGACCTCAGATGGATCACTTGGAATATTACTATCATTGAGATGGTATGGGAGTAATTCCACTACGAAATCAATTTTTTCTATTGCACTGTTAAAATCATGATTCTCATTCAAATCGGTTACAAATCGAACATTCGGTTCACCTGTAAAGAGTATTTCAACTACGATAGCATTTCCCTTACCACGTCGTCTCTTCATCTCTTTGATAATTGACTTTACCCTCTCCCACGCCCTAAATTCAAACCATTTGAAAAACTCCTCACTAAACGGTAGCGGTATATCAATAGTTAATGCACTAACAAAATCTTCCTTATTTTGTTCCGTTTCTTCCTGCAGAACTCTAAATTTTCCATTGAACAAACCATAGATCACTTCAATTTCCCATGGTGAAATCCCATAGTATGCTAAACTAACAGTTTGTAGTTTTTCCTCCATTAATTTCTAAAGTAGAAATTTGTAATTAAAGGTTAAAGGTAATTGGAAAATTTCTAATTTAGAAAATCGTATCTAGATATTTCCAAAGATACATCGCACCTACCGTGCCTATAACAAATAACATTGGTTTCCATGCAAATACCGGTAGATTTGGAGTTACCAATTTTATCTTATAATTATCAAATACAGTATGTACATATTTTTTAATTCTATTATTCCAAACTCTATATTCAATTTCATATTTTTTTAGCATATTTTCTATTTCATATATCACTGGAGTTCTTTGCCCAAACAGATGTTGTAAATAATCTCTAGAAATTTCTACCTCAGCATGTATAGCCACAAGCTCTTTTTTCAATTCCACAAGTCTTACATGCATTTCCCATGGTTTTTTGAGTTTCAGGGAAAGACCATTACCAATTTGAAACGGTTGCTTATGTTCAAATTTGACCTTTGAAAAACCTTCTTGTGAAAACATTTGAAATAATTCACTAACACTTTTTTTTACCACAACGTGAAGCTGTTCTACATTAGAACTTTTTTCTATGTTCACTACTCCTTTAAGACCATCAAAAAAAGAAATTGTCTTCGGGTATTTTGTAAGATATTCTGCCATAGCTTTGTTCTCAAAACTACCAATATTTAAAAGCAAATATGATTTTAAGCTGATTTTTTAAATAATATACTATTTTTTTAAACCTCTGACATAAACACACTCATCATATGGAATAGCCGTTTCTTCAGAACTGATTTTTCTATCCGTCAATTTTGCACCAGATTCTCTAATAATAGCCATTGGCAGTAATTCATCTCCCTCCCCCATTTTGTGATTTGCAATTGATGCTAAATTGTCTGCAGTAGCTTGAAATGTCACTTTCAACACGTTTCCATCAAGATCTTTGGTTGCACGTCGATCGGAAACTGGTTCAATTCCAGAACAAGCTATTGCCACGCCGCTAGTACCTATCCTTGCTGGCATGAGTCTACTGTCAACTATTATGATACCAACATGTATGTTATAATCCAAAAAGAATTTCCTTTTAATTTGCTCTGCAACTTGATAGGGATCATTAGGATATAAAATCAGTTTACCCTGAGAATTAGATTTGTCAATACCAGCATTGGGTGCCATAATATTATTTGATGATGTGATAACAAATCCAGAAACACCACCGAAGACAACATCCGACTCGCGAATTATTGCCTCGCTTAATTTTCTGTTAATCGAAAATTTTCCTGATAATTCATTTGCCTTTTCAGAGAGTTTAATAGAATTATGATCCAGTATTCTTCCTTGTGAAATGGAAATGTATTTGCTTGAAATGACTAGAATATCACCTTCATTTAGGGAAATACTGTTTTCTTTTACAAGTTTTCTAATTTCATTATAAAGGTCAAATTCACCCTCTTTTTTTGTTGCCTGAACTGGAAATACTTCTAGAACCATAATCAATTTTTAACTCACTTCCTTTTTATTATTCTGAAAAGGTTTTAATCTAAAGAAGAAGCGATTTCGAATATGAATATCACAG